>JAPUHH010000220.1 GCA_027297825.1 Gammaproteobacteria bacterium | reverse complement strand
GGATCTTCTACAACTGCGAGAAGTGCAGAATAGCCACCAGCTTCCCACCATTGTTTCTGTACATCTGGCTGTGCAAACCACTTGATATACTCGAGTGCTGCTGCTTGATTATCGGAATAAGCAACAACGGAGATACCTTGCCCACCTAGCTGCGCGAAATGCCCGCCTGGACCAGCTGGATTTGGGAAATATCCTGACTTTCCGCCACCAACATTGGGATCAGATTCAACACCTGGCCAAATAAAAGCAAAGTTCATTTGCATGGCGACCTGCCCCGATTTGAAAGCATCAATGGTTTGCGACATATACCAATCAGAAGAGCCTGGTGGTGTGCAGCAGTCATATAGTGCTTTGTAGAATTCGAGGCCTTCTACAGCAGCGTCGGAATTCACAAATCCTTCAAGATCATAAGGCTTGTCAGGATTTTCATATTTGAAACCATAATTGTAGAGCACGTTTGTAACACCCATAGTAATGCCTTCAGAACCACGTTCCGTGTAAATAGCCATGCCATAAACAGTTATGCCATCAATCTCACGACCTTGGAAAAACTCTCCAATTTGCTTCAGTTCTTCCAACGTTTTGGGAGCATCAAGATCTCGGCCGTGTTTCTTTTTGAACTCTGCCTGGAGTTCCGGGCGAGAGAACCAATCTTTGCGGTATGTCCATCCGACCACATCTCCGAACGCGGGTAGCGCCCAGTAATTTGGCGTGCCTTTTGGCCATTCTGCATATCCAGTCACCGTTGCTGGAATGAAATCAGCCATATCAATCCCTTCCTTGGCAAAGAAATCGTTCATCTTAATATAGTGGCCATTTTCAGCAGCCCCACCGATCCACTGCGAATCGCCTATCATGAGATCACAGAGCTTGCCTCCTGAGTTCAATTCATTGAGCATGCGGTCTGCGAAGTTTGGCCAGGGCACAAACTCAAAGTTCATTTTGTGCCCAGACTTAGCTTCAAATCCTTTGCTTAGTTCTACAAGCGCATTTGCTGGATCCCAAGCTGCCCAGCATAATGTTAGATCTGCAGCGTGGATTGACGCAGTACCGAAAGTACTGGCGGAAAGCAAACTAATACCTGCCATAGTGTTAAGTATTTTTGATTTCATAATAAAGCTCCTCCTAAATTACACCTCAAACTATTGCTGTGGTGGTTCACATACTAGCTAGTTGACGAACAATTTAGCAGGCCTTGATCCGACTACACCAATAACCTGCACGTGTATAGAAAGTCTGACTTGATTGTCAGTTCTTTACTGATTAAGTTCTTATAATTATTTGAGGTACGTACCTCATTTTATTATTATTATAGACTTAGTCGGTACTGACAAGTTAACTGATTTGAAGGTGTAACTACAGTAGTCACGTGGCTCTAAGTCATTGATTGTTCGTTGTGGAGAAGGCGCATTTCGCCTCCAAAACGACAAGATTTACATTAACTTGTCAGTACCCTACGGTGATATCTGAGCATTCTTGCATTGACATCACATCTATCAGGTAAATCTACATATGTCCGCTTTAGATCGTTAGCAGATATCACGTAGTTTTGTTTTGATAAATTGAAAGTTATGTATGCTACCAGCTAATCGCACACATATTAGTTGCTCCTATTGTTTTAATTATTTGCTTTGCTCTTCTTTTTGCTCGCCTCCACCAAACCATTTGAATTTGACATTACCGATCAAACCTGAAATGGGTCGAGTGATCCCACCTAAAAAAGCACCTTTGCCTGCTGTAGAAATAACTTCATCTAAATTGGATTGTGTATTGGCAAATTCACCCCAAAATTTTACTTTGGGTCCTTCCCAATAACCAAGTTCATCTTGAGTTTTTTCGAGCAAATCTAAGTCGTACATAATGGCTGCACCGTGGCCGCGGAAATTAAGTTGTACGTCCATGTTTACTGGACTGCGAATAATATCTTTACCTTCTTCGTACGCTATTCCACCTTCAGCTTTCATAAGTATTTCAGGGCTAAGCATTGTGTAATTTTCTATTTTCACATTCCGTGATTCATCGCGAATGAGATGCACCTCCAAGCTGTCGTATTCAACTTCTTTTATATATTTTACTAATCGTGGAACGGCACCTGCACCAAACAAGCCTGTAGGTATGTAAGAGATACCTTCTCCGAGTGCGCCAAAAAATCCTGTTCCTCCGCCAACGAGCACACTGTCGGGATCTAGTAACCTGAATACCCCATTTTTACCTGAGAAATTGATATCAAAAAGTAAGTTGTTGCGAAGTTGGGACATATTTTGAGTTTGACCGGTACCTTCAAAATTTACATCAAACAAACCTGTTGCACGTGGTTTAGAATCTGGTACGAGTTCAACAAAAAATTCTTTTAGATTAAATTGTGCAACGCTTGCATTTATCTTTACATTATAGGGTTTTTCTCCCTCCGCATATGTCATAACAGTATCGACTTTTATCGGGCTTTCATGAAAATGTGCTTCAAAATCTTCAATCATTAGCTTGTCTGCAGTAACGGCTGTTTTGCCCTGAATATCATGTATGACTAAGAACTCTGTGTAAAAGAGTTGCTCAATGTCATATTCGGTATTGATGTCATAAGGAATAACATTCCAAAATGCATTTACATCTGCGATTAAATCTTCTTTATCTTCTGATATTTCTTTTTCATCTTCTTCATCCGTCTTAACAGATTCCTCATTTGGTTTAGCAGCTTGTTTACCGGTAATGGTATTTAAAAAATTTAGAATGTCGTTGAGGTATAAAACAGTCCCGGTTATTGTTGTATCTAAAATATTATTTGCATCTTTTTGATGGGTGTGAACGGCTTCAATCAATAAATCACTTTCTCCTGATTTGCCAACGGTTTTAAATGGTATGGATAATGTAAAACTGCTATCCATTTCTAATTGACCATCCACATCAAACTCTAAGAGTTCAAGCGGAAATTCTTCGCTGCCTTCAAAGTTATGCACACGAATCGATGAGTCAATTTTGCCATTAGGGTTTACTGAAATGACAGCATCCATGCTTCCTGATTTTAATTTGTGATTGGGAAGTAGTGATGGTTGATCGAGTGTTGCAGGAAGATCAATTTTCAGGCTTGTTTCTAATTGATGTATCCAAACCTTCCCATTATTATCAAGTAGTGTTAAATCGAGCTTGGCATCAACTGCTTTTACATCACTATGGTTAGCAAACGTTACATTAATTGGCGTGAATAATACCTTTAACTCTTCACCTTGCAGAGTAACGTCAACATCTGCTAACACATTAATCGGGTGAAATTTTGCACCTTCTTCATTGCCTATTTGAATATCTGTAATGGTAAAGGGCTGCAAACTATCTATATGAAGTGAATTGCCGTCCGAAGTGAGTACAGCTTTGCCATTTACTTCAGCAAACGTTATTCCTTTGGCAGCAAGAATTTCAACAAAGGGATCAGGTGTTAAATTTTGTATTTCAAAAGTAACTTTCCCTCGTGCACGATCATATTGTGATTGTTTAGTATTGAGTTGTGTGCGTATTCGTATACCTGTATCTGCATTTAAAGAAATTCGCGGTTGAGTGTCAGTATAGAAAAGATTTGCTTTGAGCTTATCAATATCAATATGGGTTGAGTCATAAGCTAAACTGTAATCAGTTTCAAACCGTAAAGGAGAGCTTATGCTAGCTTGTAAGGCATCTGACACCACAGGTTGTTGAGACGCAGCCTGTATGTCAACGGTCAAATTACCAGATATTGCAATTGTTTTGTTTTTATCATTCGACAGTAAAACTTCTCCACT
This sequence comes from Gammaproteobacteria bacterium, assembly GCA_027297825.1. Taxonomy (GTDB): domain Bacteria; phylum Pseudomonadota; class Gammaproteobacteria; order UBA4575; family UBA4575; genus JAPUHH01. The sequence goes on along the minus strand of JAPUHH010000220.1, from coordinate 2,353 downwards.
GCCTTTTGCCAGATGGGCTCGAGCACTTGTTATGGCTAAATCTTTGTAAGTAATCTCTGTCCCTTTTTTACCTGATACTACTTGTGGGCTTAGAGTAATACTTATATCTTTTAAAACCGGCTTATCTTTAGTACCTATATTAAGCTGTTCGATTTTGAAAGGCTTATTAGTATTCAGAATTACATTACTAGCTTGATCCACTGAAAGCGTAAATTCGGCACTTTGTAAACGTCCTTCTATATTCGTATCTGGTATGAACGCAGAGAACCAATCTAGCTGTATATCCGATAAATTAACTTTAGCAATGGTTCCTTTGGTATTTGCAATAAGATTAGCGTTTTCTTCAGTATTAAGTATTAATGGTTGCAACAAATTTACTTTAAGTAACGGCGTATTTTTGTCTTTACTAAAATTTGCATTGAGCTTGCTTATCGTGATTTTTTCGGATTGTTGGTTCAGTGATGATTTTAGATTTAATTGGAATTGCTTGGGGAGCCCTGTTGTTGAGTACGCATCACCATTTAGGTATGACATAACATTATGTACATTAAGCGTTGTAAAAATTGACGTGTTAATCTGACCCTGAGATTCGCCGGAAAGATGGATTGTTGTGTCCGCATAAGCAGAGACAAGCGATCCTTGTTGTGTCCCTAACTCAATTTTTTCCAGTAAAATATGAAGTAACTCATTATCATAAGCAATACTTGGCAGCGTAGATAAGTTAATTTGCTTAAGAACTTCTTCACCTGCTTGTAATGCTGTTAAGTTTGTAATCTTAAGCGGTTTGAGGTGGGTTACATGAATAACAGATTCTTTATCAGTTGATATTCTAAACGCACCCGTAAGATGACCGTCAGTAATCTCATATTCTGGAAGTAAAAAATCAAACCACTTCAATGGAATATCAGGTAATTCAAAATCAAGTAAAACATTATCCTGATGTAAAAAACCATCAATATCATTCAGTGGAATGTCTAAATCATTAGGCATAATCGCAGTCAGAGGTTGAGTTGCAACCTCATCCTCCATGCTGGCATCAAGTGTTACGATGCGAAGTTGTTTTTCGGGGAGTAAAAAAACACGTAGATTATTTTTTAATTCAAGATACTCCGGTGTTTTTTCATTCTTTGCGGCATCACGTAATTCGGTAACAAGAAAATCACTTAATAATGTGATATCACCTGTCAAATTTGTAATATTGAAATTTATATGACCTTTGAGTACTCCGAGTGTGGGTGGTATAACCTGATTTTCTAAATAGGGTTGAACCAAGCGCTCATTTGCTGTGATTTCATAATCGCCAACAAAATGACCCAGATTACCATCGTAATCTCCTTTTAATAGTATTGAAGATCGATTGTTTCCTTCATGGTCATTTTGTTGTACATCGACGTGAAGTGATTCAGGTTCAACACAATCTTGTTCTTCATCGTTACATAATATGACGGTACTTTCTTCTTCTGGTACAGGAGTTGCTGATATTGTGATGTCAATTTGCTCTGCTTGAGGTAAGGCAGCAAATGAGGCTTCTATATTAAGTAAGTTTTGAATTAATGCGAACTTACCGCGCTTTAACTGATTAAGAGTCAGAGTATTGTTTATATCAATAAAATCATCCTGTTCACCTGTATGAAATCTTGCTTGTAGGTTGAGGACACCTTGTTGTTTAGGGCGAATATCACCACCTGTAAGAGTGAGTGCAACTGATTGCTGATCAGGCAACGTAATTCCAGCATCAACATTTACATCCTGAATAACATAACCTAATCCATAATCCAGTGATGCCAAAACACCGGGGAAAATACCACTTTCTTTTTCTTCATTTTCTGGTGGTGAAAAATTTGAAACATCTACATTTACACCTTCTAACGTCAGTTGCTTAACATTAATGTTGAGTAGAAAAAGAGAAGATAGACAATACTTGAGTGATGCAGTTTCTACGTTAAAGTCGCCGCCTTCATACTTTACGGCAAGGTTAGAAACATTAAACGACCATGGGGTGAGATGTATATGGTCAACTGACAATGCATCAACATAGGGTGCTACATAATCGAGCAACATCTTTTTTTGGAACTTGGGATGAAAGATAATTGCAAAAACAATAGTTAAAAATATTGCAACCCCTAAAGGTAGAAATATGCGCGGTCGTTTGAAATCGGCTAAGTGCATTGATTATTTATTTTTATCAGCCAATGAGCTAAGGCTAAATTATGGTACTGACAAGTTAACTCATTTTTCCTTGAGAAGTGGAATTTCAGGACGCTTTTGACTCTACAAACCAACGCTGAGTGGGCGCAAGAGAGCAGATTACCAGCGCTAGAGACCAAATTGTGTAGCCTCAGCCCATGACTTC
>JAPUHH010000022.1 GCA_027297825.1 Gammaproteobacteria bacterium | reverse complement strand
TTTTGATTCGATAGTTGCATTTCCCCAACTCGAATTAACCTCTATTACGGTTGCATCCTGTGTAGCACGAATGCGTTGTGCATAAATATAAGCACCAAATTCGGAAGTCTTGTTATCAAAGGCTTGGTTATTACAAGAATAGCGAATCACATTGACCTGCTTATCTAGATCATTCGCCAATCGGCAACCAAATTCATCATCAATATTAATCACTGCACTTTGCAAATTTGGCATGTGAAATAAAATTGTCTTTGAATTGCCATAATCCTCTAAAGATGAATGGTAATCCATATGATCCCGGCCCAAATTAGTAAACACTGCAGTGCTGATGGCGACACTATTTAATCTGCCTTGCTTAAGCCCATGCGATGAAGCTTCGATGACTGCATTTGAAACTTTCCTTGCAAAAAAATCATGCAACAATCTCTGTATGCGTATTGCATCTGGCGTGGTATGACTTGCTGCTACGAAATCAGGGTAAACACCATAACCAAGAGTGCCAATTACTCCGCAAGAAATTTTTAATTGCTCAAATGCTTGCGCAACAAATTGACTGACTGAAGTTTTACCATCCGTTCCTGTAACACCAATCACATTTATGTCTGCGGAAGGATGATGGTAAAAACGCTGTGCAATGGCCCCCACTTTTTGTTGCAGAACTGAAATTGGCACACATGGAATGGTACTTGGCAACCTATCTTGCTTGACGCTTTGGTCCGGCTCCCAAGCAATCGCCGCCGCACCATTGGCAATGGCATACTGACTATACTCAAGACCATGTTGTTGCAAACCCCGCATGGCAAAAAACAAATCACCAGGTTTGGTAGAACGACTATCTAAACTAAGACCAGATATCATCGTATTTGTATGAATCGCTTGCACCTTCGCCCAACCTTCTAACAATTCCACCAAAGACCAGGAAATTGCATTGGTAATTTGCATAAACTAGCCTGCATGGTCTTGCACAAGATCATTGGAATCAGCCTGTAAAGGCACATCATCAGGTGCAACATTCAAAATACGCAATGCACCACCCATAATTTTTGAAAAAATTGGCGCTGCAACCTCACCCCCAAAATAAGCACCCCTACTTGGCTCATTCACCATTACCACCAACACAAGTTGCGGATCGCTCGCCGGTGCAATCCCTGCAAATACAGATACATACTTATTTTCTTCATACCCGCCTTTTGCTGATTTATGTACGGTGCCAGTCTTTCCAGCAACGCTATAACCCGGAATCGCGGCACGCGAACCGGTACCATAAGTGGTAACCACGGCAGTTAACATTTTTATAACTTCATCAGCTGTTTGCGTTGAAAATACTCGCGGAGCATTGATTCGATTTAAATCAGCATCCGCTACACGCAACATTGATACGGGCAGCCGTTTTCCTCCAGCTGCCAATACCGCATAGGCGCGCGCCAACTGCAGCGTCGTCACCGACATGCCATAACCAAAGGCTAAGGTTGCTCGTTCGACCTCATGCCAGTCTTGGAAATTTTTTAAATGGCCGCCGACTTCCCCAGGGAACCCAGATTCGGTTGATTGGCCAATACCGATCGCACTAAATGTCGACCATAAAGTTTGCGGTGGAATTGTTAGCGCTATCTTTGTCGCACCTACATTACTAGATTTAATAATTACATTGCTAACGGTAAGCTGGCCAAAGTCTTTGGCATCGCGAATTGTATGATCGCCAACTTTATAAGTACCTGGCGTAGTATTAATTAAAGTATTTGGAGAATAGCGATTGGATTCTAGTGCTGATGCAATGATAAATGGTTTTATAGTAGAACCCGGTTCAAAAACATCGGTTACCGCTCGATTGCGATAGGTATGACGCTGATAGCCTTTACGATTATTAGGGTTAAATGCAGGCACATTAGCCATGGCAACAACCTCTCCCGTTCTAGCATCAAGCATTACTGCAGATGCAGAACGTGCACGATGCTGAGCAAGTTTAGCCTTTAACTCTCTATACGCTAAGTACTGAACTCTACGATCAAGACTTAATGTTATGTCTTGACCGGGCTGCGGTATGCGGATGCCTTCAACATCCTCAACAATTCGATTTAATTGATCCTTAATTACTTTTTTAGCACCGGGCTGTCCACGCAACCATTTTTCGTAAGCAAGCTCAATTCCTTCTAATCCCTTATCATCAATATCGGTAAAGCCAAGTACATGCGAAGTCACTTCAGCAGTAGGGTAATAACGTCGATACTCGCGCTGCAAATGCACCCCAGCAAAGTTAGCTTGTTTTAATTGCTCGGCTTGTTGCGGCTCAACTTGACGCTTGACATATAGAAATTGACGATCATTTTTTTGTGTTAGTTTTTTTATCAGATCCGCAGCATTTAAATTTAAAATACTGGCTACCCGTCGAACGGATTCATGGTTACTTAGGGCTGTAGATGGATTCGCCCACACGGAATATATCGGCGTGCTCACCGCGAGTAGCTCCCCATTTCTGTCTAAAATCATGCCACGATGTGCCGGCATTTCTACTACTCGCAGATGGCGCGCCTTTCCTTCCCCCTCTAAAAACTCATTTTCAAATAGCTGCAAATAAACTGCTCGTACAAACAAACCGCCAAGCGCAATCATAAAGAGTGCTACTAAAAATGATCTTCGCAATGTATATATTGGAGCTCTTCTCATAACCCTACTGCGTTTTTAAAAACACTAATCTCTCCTTATGCACGAGATCCATTTCTAGTTTTTCACGTGCAAGCTTTTCTACTCGGCCATGCGTTGCCCAAGCGCTTTGCTCTAATTGCAAACGCCCCCACTCAATTTGCAAGTCATCAAATTTATTTTGTAAGACTTGCAATTCAATAAATGCTTTGCGCATAGAGTGCTTCGAGTAAACAATGCCCACCCCAGTAAACACACTGGCAAGAAATAAAATTAAAATTAATACTAACTTACCTAACATACAACACGCTCCATAACGTGCAACTTTGCGCTTCTTGCTCTTGGATTGCCTGCAATTTCACTTTCCGAAGGCTTAATCGGCTTACAAACCCGCTTTAGCTTAGGTTGGAATTGATCAACTACAGGCAACTTACGTGGAATGTTTGGCTCGTTATGTTTACGAAATAATTTTTTTACCAACTGATCTTCAAGCGAATGAAATGTAATTACCAATAGGCGCCCTGATTGCGCCAGCAATTCAACACATTCGTCCAAGGCCGTTGCCAACACTTCTAATTCTCTATTTATGAAAACACGTATTGCCTGAAAAGTGCGCGTTGCTGGGTGCTTATGCTCACGCGATCGACCAATTGTCTTTAGCACAACATCTGCTAATTGCCTGGTAGTTTTCAACGGACTAATTTTTTGTTGCTGCAAAATTGCTGTGGCAATTCTTTTTGCGTAACGCTCTTCCCCGTATACTTTTATTACTTTTTCCAACTCATGTGCGCTAACACGCTCTAACCACTGAGCAGCACTCATGCCCTCTTGCATATTCATTCTCATATCAAGCGGCCCGTCTCGCATAAAACTAAATCCTCTTGTGGAATCATCGAGCTGCGGTGACGAAACCCCTAAGTCAAATAGAATTCCATCTACTCTCCCATCAAACTTATATTTTTCGGCGGCTTGCACTATTTGCGAAAAATTACACTGCTCAATTACCATGCGTTGGTCCTCGGCAAATAAACTCTTTGCATAATCGACCGCTTGAAAATCTTGATCGATAGCCAAGATTCGGCCAGCAGGCCCCAAGCCTTTTAACATCTCTCTGCTATGCCCACCTCGCCCAAATGTACAATCAATATAGATGCCATCTGTTTTTATTTTTAGTGCGCGAGCAACTTCAGAAAGCAAAACAGGTTGATGCGAGTCATAAGCATCAGCTTGCATAATTATATGGAAAGCGTTTCAAGTGCAGCCGTGAGATCACTCGATTTATTTTCTTCTTTAATCCAACGCTCACACATCTTAGCCCAGATTTCCTGATCCCAAAGCTCAAACTTATTACCTTGACCAATCAAGACAGCATGTTTTTTTAAACTGGCAAATTGTCGCAATGGTGGGGCTAGCAATATTCGAAACTGTCCATCTATCTCACACTCCGTGGCATGGCCCAGTAGCAATCTTTGCAACCGCCTTACTTGTTTATTAATACTGGGCAATTGCATGAGTTTTTGCTCAATACGCTCCCATTCAGGAAATGGATAAATCAATAAACAGCGGTCTACATCAACGGTAATCACGAGGTTGTTACCGCAACTTTCTTGGATACGCTCGCGATAGCGAGCCGGCAAGGACAGACGGCCTTTTGCATCTAAATTAAGATCGTTAACACCTCGGAACATAAATTGACCATCATGGAGTGACACCCCATGCTCTCCCACAATTTCCCACTTTTCGACACTATATGAACGAGCCTGAAAAATTGCAAGCAAAACCAGTCAAAAAACTAACAAATATTCTTATAAGACAGATAGTTATGAAGCATATACCCCTGTTAAAAGCAGGGTAATATTGCCAAGAACTTACGTGTATTTGAGGAGTTGAAACATAAAGATAAGGTTTTAGGTTAAGAGTCGTATGCGAGCGATTCAAATGGCCTACATATGCACTATAGATTCGTGACTAAATCGCCCTTCATTCGTTAAAATTTGGAAGTCAGCCGATAAGCCGGGTTCTGTCGAGAACAGCCATTCATCTAGGACTTATGTCACCACAAATCTCAAGCAACCTACCCGGGGACCGTACGGGCCATACGCTGGAATTCTCCATGTCCCCCTATTTGGTCTTGCTCTAGGTGGGGTTTACCTTGCCACATCTGTTGCCAGCTGCGCGGTGCGCTCTTACCGCACCATTTCACCCTTACCTGACTACTCACTTAAGCACTACACTTAGTTCGCTAGCCTTTCACCACTTACTATTTCAGCGAAGCGTTTAAGTGAGTAGCCGGGCGGTTTATTTTCTGCTGCACTTTCCATGGATTCTCATCCTCCAGGCGTTACCTGGCACCCTGCCCATAGAGCCCGGACTTTCCTCCCCTCTACTTATTCTATACATCCTTTGCAATTAAAGCGCACTAGGTAGCGATGCATAAAATAAGCAGAGAGGCGACTGTTTAGCCAACTTCCAACTTGACCATAGCATACCTAACTCTATTTATTAGGCGTATTTTCTAGGCCTAGCGAATACAATTGATTGCGCCTTAGCCCGGTATGTTTAACAACAATTTCAACAGCATCTTTATGCGACATATGCTTTTGTAAATCGATTAACAGCAGCCTAGCACTCTCCAGAAACTCTGTGCTTTCTGGAGAGTCATCACCATCCACCACTAATACGTATTCACCTCTAATCTTTTCCGGATGGTCATGCAAAGATTGTTTGATCTGGCGAAGCTCGCCAGATAGATGCTGCTCATATTGTTTCGTTAGCTCACGCAAAAGAGCCGCATTACGAGTCTCGCCAAATGCTTCTATACAGGCATGGATCGTAAGCTCAACCCGCTGTGGCGCCTCATAAAATATCATTGAGCGCGCTTCATATTGCAATGCTTGCAATCGCATCTGTCGCTCAGTGGTTTTTTTAGGCAGAAACCCTTCAAAGATAAAGCGATCTGTAGGAATGCCGGCCACTGACAAAGCCGCTACTACCGCACTTGCACCAGGAATAGAACGCACTTGAATGTGCTCATTTTGCGCCGCCGAGACTAGTTTATAACCAGGGTCACTAATAAGCGGGGTCCCCGCATCCGAGACGAGACCAATATCGATGCCACTGTGTAATTGACCAATAAGTGCCGATATTTTTTTCGATTCATTAAAATCATGTAGCGACTCTAGATGAGCTTGGATACCATAGTGACTTAAGAGCCTTTTAGTCACACGAGTATCTTCAGCTAGCAGAACCTTAACATTCTTAATAGTGTCTAATGCTCGCAGGGTAATATCTGCTAAATTACCAATTGGTGTAGCAATGACATATAAAATACCTGGATCACTCATTTTTGTTCAATCTGTTTTTCCAACTATAATTCATAAAATATTATTAAAATCGATATGAGACTCTATTTCATGACACAAAAAATTGCACACATTGTAGTCTTAATCACTTTAGTATGCGCATTGCCTGGTTGTGCAAATCTGTCACTTTCTGATAGCAAAATTTTTGATCCGGCCAATTCTCAAGTTCGGCGCGCTGAAAAACTACTTAAAGCTGGAAAACATCAAGATGCCGCATCAATATTTTGGTCGGTTGCAGAAACAAAATCTTCTCCACAACGCGAAGCATTGCAAATAAGAGCTGCAGAAGCAGTTTTACAACCCGAAACTAAAATCCAAGCTCAACAGTATCTTAGTGCTATCGACGAAAGCACACTCACACAAGATTTATTTGTGCGCAAGCGCGTAGCATCTGCAGAGCTAGGCCTCATGAATGGACAGCCTCAATTAGCACTCAACACGGTGCCAGTTAAACTCCTTGAACTGTCACCAAAATATAAACCCCACGTACTCGCAGTACGCGCCAAAGCCTTACAAGCTGCCGGACAATTTCGTGAATCTATTGGAACCCGCGTAGCACTAAACCCATTGCTCAAAAAACCTGAGCAACTTAACAAAAACAATCAATTGATTTGGCAATCACTTCTCAATTCCAACCGTAAAGAAATAAATGCATGGGTGGAGAGTAATAATAATCCTGATTTGTCAGCATGGTTAAGCCTCGTTTCGATCCAAAAACAGGCGCATGCAAACCAACCATCTTTAGAAAATCAATTGCAACAATGGCGCACACGCTATCCTGATCATCGAGTCCCCAACCATATTGTTGATTCGATCATAAAAGATTGGGCTTCTTTTCGAATTGCTCCAAATAAAATCGCACTGTTACTACCAATGACTGGTCGCTATAGCAGTGTCGCCGAAGCTATTTATGCAGGCATCAACACCGCACGCGAATTTGGTGAAACCTTTAATCCACCACCAGAAATAATTTTATATGACACTGGTGACGATACCGCCACTACAATAAGCTACTATCGCCGTGCGGTGAATGAAGGCGCAGATTTTATCATTGGCCCATTGCAAAAAGACGCAGTAAACGTACTTGCCGCTCAAGGGCAACTAACCGTGCCAACACTTTCACTCAATTATGCAAACGATACATTAGCCGGCCCACAAAAATTATTTCAATTTGGTTTGCTTCCAGAAGATGAGGCTAGACAAGTCGCCGAACGTGCTTCACTAGACAATCATCAAGCTGCATTAGTACTCGTTCCAGAAAGTGAATGGGGAACACGTTTGCTAGAAACCTTCACCACCCGATTCTTTGAACTTGGCGGTGTGGTTTTACAATCCGAGCGTTATGACGCAAAAAGTTCGGACTACTCCGTTGCAATAAAAAGCCTTTTACAGCTCACCCAAAGTGATCAGCGTCGACGCGATATTCAGTCCATTATTAAAGCAGAAGTAGAGTTCGTACCTCGACGCCGGCAAGACGCAGACTTTATCTTCATCGCTGCATCACCCCAGCAAGCCAGACAGCTTCGACCACAATTAAGCTATCACTACGCATCTGACTTGCCTGTATACGCAACCTCACATGTGTTCTCTGGCAATGAAAACACCTCAGCTGACCAAGACATTAATGGCATCACCTATTGCGACATTCCTTGGTTACTTTCTAATGACCCCTCTGTTGAATTACTTCGTGACTCATTAGATTTACAACTTTCAAGCAGCCAATCTCGTTTGCCGCGCCTTGCTGCTTTAGGAATAGATGCTTATCAAATCATTCCGCATTTGCAACGCTTAGCCGCTAATGACTACGACCGCTTTGATGGCATGACAGGAAAACTAAGTATCAGCGGACAGAATCGCGTATATCGTGAATTAAATTGGGCAAAATTTCAGGATGGCCATCCTCAATCTCTAAATACTAATACTGCAATGAAACGCCCTTCTCAATTCATATCACAACAGTGAGCACTTTAAGCAAAGGCCAATTTGCTGAACAAAAAGCCTGCCAATTTCTGCAACAAAAAGGCTTAACATTGATAGAGAAAAATTACCGCTGTCGCAATGGCGAAATTGATTTGATTATGCTAGATAAAGATCAGTTGGTATTTGTTGAAGTGCGATTTCGAAAAAATGAGGATTATGGAACTGCGATTGACAGCGTTGATAAGCATAAAGTGAAAAAAATCATTTCTACAGCACATCACTACCTAAGCAAACATCAGTTAGATACACCCACATGTTTTGATGTCGTAGGCTTCGATGCATCACTCAGACCAGAATGGATCAGTGATGCCTTTAATGCATATTAATCTCACATTGAGCTAGACCATGAACACTGAATCACATATTGAAAAACTGTTTCGGGCCAGCATTGCTACAAAACAGGACAGTATCGATAAATTAAAATCCCCCATAGCCAATGCTGCAGAACTGATGGCGCAATCCCTAGAGAAGCAAGGCAAAATTCTTACCTGCGGCAATGGTGGTTCCGCTGCCGATGCACAGCACTTTTCATCTGAGCTACTCAACCGTTTCGAGCGCGAACGCCCAGGACTCGCTGCAATCGCCCTCACGACAGATAGCTCAACCCTGACATCGATTGCCAATGATTATGACTATGATCAAATCTTTTCCAAACAGGTGTTAGCACTTGGAAATCAATCAGATGTGTTACTTGCCATTACTACTAGTGGCAATTCTGCAAATGTTCTTACTGCTATCTCTGCCGCTCATCAAAATAACATGTCTGTAATTGCGCTCTCTGGAAAAGATGGAGGCAAGCTACCTTCATTGTTACAAGCTAACGATATTGAAATTCGCGTGCCCAGCCATTCGACTGCACGCATTCAAGAAGTACACTTATTAGTACTACATTGCCTATGCGATCTTATTGATCAACAAATTCTCGACAGTTAATCTTTCCTTGCACACATAAAGATGTCATTAGATCAACACATTTCTCGTCGTTTTATCGATGCTTGTGGTCAAGAAGCGGTGTTGATGGAGCAAAGCGAATGCTGGACTTATGGTTATGACAACAGCAAGCAACATACCTGCCCTGACCTTGTGCTGTTACCCACCACGCATGAGCAAATCGTCGCTAGTGTGGGCATATGCAATGAGTTTAATCTGCCGCTCACCACACGTGGGCGCGGTACCGGCACTACCGGTGCAGCAGTGCCGATTCAAGCTGGCGTTGTATTATCCACAGAACGTATGAATCAAATCTTAGAATTTGATTATCCGAACCGAAATATCATGGTGCAAGCAGGTGTATTAAATTCAGAGGTCCAACAACACGCCGCAGACAAACAACTCTTCTGGCCACCCGACCCCAGCAGCGCAGACTATTGCAGCATCGGCGGCAACCTTGCATGCAATGCTGCAGGACCACGAGCTATTAAATATGGCACCTGCCGAGAAAATACGCTGAGCCTACGCGCAGTAACCGGCGCAGGAGAAACAATTCACACAGGGTGTGCGACTACCAAAGGCGTGGTGGGTTTAGATTTAACCCGCCTATTAATTGGCAGTGAAGGCATCTTAGGTATCATTACTGAAGCACGACTTAAGCTCAGTCCCATACCACAGCGCATCGACACCATTCGCGCACTGTATAACTCTTCCCATGCTGCCATCGATGCAGTGGTATCTGTGTTAGCACAAAACGCTTTACCCTATGCTTTAGAATTTATTGATCAAGGCTCCTTAAGCTTAATTCGTCAACATTCAAGTTTAGGTCTTCATGCTGATGCACAAGCCATGCTCATGCTAGAGGTAGACGGCCTTGAAGAAAATGTAGCGACATGTGTAGAAGCCATTTTAGCAGCGGCAAAAAATGCAGGCTGCCTCGACATTCAACAAGCAAATAGTTCACAACAAAAAGCTGAGCTATGGGCGGCACGCAAAGCGCTTTCACCTGCATTGCGCAGTTTTGCACCAAATAAAATCAACGAAGACGTGGTTGTGCCTGTAACGAAACTGCCTACATTGCTAAACGAGTTAAATGCGCTTAGTAAAAAATATGATATTGCGATTTTTAATTTTGGTCACGCCGGCAATGGCAACATACATGTTAACCTTCTTTATGATGCAGAAGATGCAATACAAAACAAAGCAGCAAAATATTGTCTCGATGAAGTTTTTAATCAAGTATTAAAACTTGGTGGCACACTGTCTGGCGAACACGGCGTAGGCATTGCAAAACGGGACTATGTAAGCAAAGAAATTGATGCAACTACGCTTGGCGTGATGCAAAGGATTAAACAGCAGTTTGATCCAAATAATATCCTAAATCCTGGCAAAACCTTGCCAGCTATAGCCCGTAACAGTTCAGCAGAAACCTAGGTTAAGTGTCCGCTTTTGGTAAAAAGCAATGCTATGAACTTCTTCTTTAACCGGCCTCGAAGCGCCAAACTGGAAGGAAGGAGTCCGTCATGATGGCTTACTCGTATGGAGCCATAATCATTAATGAAATGCCGATCAAACTAGAAAAACAAAGAAAATTCCTAAAAACGCACCCATTCCTGAAATAATATGTTCTTTGTGACTAACTGCTTGCGAATTTATCCCTGGTAGATCAGAAATAGAGTTAAGCAAAATTAATTTTTATTATCGAAAGATATTGGTGCTCTATTTTCCGCTTTATTTCTTACTTACTATAATTATAGTTTTTATAGGCTTAATGTTGATTATACGTTAACAGAGAGTAAAGCTAATATGCTGAATGTCTGCTTTGGATCGTTAACAGGCATTAAATAAACATCTAAATGACAGGAAATGCATTTTTACTGATTGCAACCATGGCAATATAAGCAAATGTCAGCAATGCAAAACACCATGAAATAATGCGTATACCCTTAGTTTTGCCTCGCTTGAGTGCAACAGTCCCTAAAACAATATAGAGCAGCAATGCTGCCATCTTAGCATTTATCCAAATAGCGGGGCCTGGGTATTGCGCTGTGATGATTACCAATGCCGCAGCCGATAGCAGTAGAAAAGTGTCGTTGATATGAGGCGCTATCTTTACCCAACGCTTTTGTAATATTGACGAGGATTGAATCATCCAAATTCCACGAATAAAAAATCCCGTAATCGATATTGAAGCAGTAACAACATGAATTAGTTTCAAAACAGTATAACTGGTCATATATATCTGCCCTCGAATCCATAATAAAAAAGCCCTACTCAACACAGGGCAACTAATCCCAGATATTACAGGAGGACCATGTAACTCTAGGTAAATTTATTTCTTTTTTCGAATACGCAGTAAGAAGAAGCATTTAAGCCGCACCTTTCACTCGGGGGCTTTCGAATAGAACGAACATCTATATGCATGCCTCTTTGCGCGTCACTATTAAACAACACCATATTCCGTGCGTCATGGACGGTTAAATATAGCTGCATTTTGGATGGATTAAACTGATGCAAGTCAGCTAAGCACATTATCTAACAAGCCCTGTATATGACTGATGGGTTTACATTCGTTGATTGGACGTAATTAATTCAGCCACGCATAAGGTCTTCCTAAATATTCCTACAATTTCTTCAATAAAAATAACCACAATGCACCACTGAAATTCTTTAATGTAGAAGATAAATGCTTATCAAAGCTAAGCTCTGATTACAAAAAACGCGGAGCACGCCGTTAGCTCATAAGAACTATTAAGACAGTATTTGTCTGACATGTATCAGTTATATCCCTAATTAATTCTGCTAGTTTATATTCAAACATTAACAATCAGAATAACAATACTTAGAACAGCGCAAATGATGCGCTTTTAAAATTATGCTTCAGGCTTTAACAGTACAGTTATAAATATCAGTGAAAGGAAATATTTCTATGCGTTTTATAATTTGCAATTTAATTGCAACTCTAGTTCTAGTATTTTTTACTCAATCCGGTTTTGCTTATGACAAAGGAACATGGTTTGCCAGAATTGGGCCAGCACTCATAGAACCAAACGACAGAAGTAATGATGTAGATGGGATCCCTGATTCTGGGGTGCGAGTTGATAATAACGTTACTTTAGGATTCACCATCGGATACATGCTTACATCCAGGTTTGCGATAGAACTATTAGGCGTTACACCTTCTAAACATGACTTACTTGGCAAGGACGCAATTGGATCATTAGGCAAAATCGGGAGTGTAGATGTTTTCCCACCAACATTATCTTTACAGTATCATTTTACAGGTTCATCTCGCATTCATCCCTATGCTGGAGCGGGGATCAATTACACCCATTTCCCTGACGAAGATGTCTCGACATCGCTCGAAACTGCACTAGGTGGTAGTACCCGTTTGGATGTAGACGACTCTTGGGGGTTGGCTGCACAAGCAGGGATTGATTTTTCAATCGGCGAATCTTGGTTTTTAAATACTGCGATTTGGTACATTGATATTGATGCCGACGCCACCCTGAGTACAGGGGCTGTTGATCGTGATGTAGATATCGATATTGATCCTTGGGTAATATTTGCTGGAATAGGTAGAAAATTCTAAGCTAATTATTTAATATACCCGCTGAGACTCAATATAGACCTAAACGAACGTCCGCTTTGGGTCGGTAACGGACATTAACAAACCCTAGAATCTAATCTCAAAATTGTAGCTATTGTGCTTACCGGTTATTGTTCCTCGGCAACTGCTTCTGTGTTGCTCTAATAAGTTACCTCCATGTAACAATGCAAAACCGACATGCAGTACTACCTGCATATAAGACAAGGCGCTGAGCTTCCGAGAAGCGGAGTTTACACACTAAATATGAAGGAAAAATCTGCAACGTTAGAGTAGCGCGCCAATATATGCACTAGATGCATTTCTAAGCAGCTTGGCTAGAATTGCCTAATAAGCGCTCATACAGCTCAACATCAGCTTCGTTAAAACAGCACACAATAATCTCATCAAACTTTGATTCATATTGACGCATACAGTTGGTAGCAATGACTGCTGCAGCTTTTTTGGGGTATCCATAGACACCAGTACTAATGGCAGGAAACGCGATCGATTTAATATTGTTAGAATAAGCTAATTCAAAGCTGCGTTGATAACATTGGCTCAACAATTCTGACTCTGTACAGACTCCACCCTGCCATACTGGGCCGACGGTGTGAATGATATATTTGGCAGGTAGTTTAAAGCCAGATGACAGTTTTGCGTCCCCTGTCTCACAGCCACCTAGTGTTTTAGTAAATTTAAGTAGCTGACTTCCTGCAGCAGCGTGAATAGCACCGTCGACTCCACCCCCGCCAAGCAAACCATTATTTGCTGCATTGACGATCGCATCCACTTTAAGCGTGGTGATATCGTCCTGAATAACTTTAATCATTAGTATAAGTAACGGCGGTTACTTCACTAATCGCAGATGTGGAGATTTGGGATTTGCAGATCTATCTTGAGAATCGTCTGTAGGCGGAAGATCTTCTTCCGCAAACATCATGCCCTGGCCATTTTCACGCGTATAAATGGCGAGCACGGATTGGATAGGTATGAATACGGTCATCTGCTTGCCATCAAACCGCGCATCAAAGCTTATTGCATCGGCACCAAGATCCAGTGACTGCACCGCAGTAGGCCCAATATTGAGAACAATTTTACCGTCCTCTTCAAATTGACGCGGAACCTGAACTTGGTCATTACTCGCGTCGGCGAGAATATGTGGCGTCATGCCATTATCAACAATCCATTCGTGCATTGCGCGTATTAAATAGGGTCGGCTTGACGTCATGACTAGATGTTAAAATTGTTTCAAGCGATTGCCAGTTCTACATAGCGAGCTAATACAAACCAAGCGAACTAACCATGCCACATTTCAACTTCCTCTTCGGATAAGCTGCTTCTGAAAGAGGGTCGATCAAACACACGTTCTGCATATTCCAATATAGGTTTTGCGGAAGCACCTAATTTAATTCCAAAACTGGGCAGTCTCCAAAGAATTGGCGCAATACTGCAATCCACTATACTAAAATCATCACTTAAAAAATATGGCTTTGCTTTAAACAATTCAACCGCAGTAAGCAGGCTTTCATGTAGATTCTTTTTAGCAGTTGCCGCAGTTTCAGAATCACCTGAACATAGATTAATCAAAGGCACATACCAGTCTTTTTCAATATGATATAACGCCAAGCGTGATTTTGAACGCGAGACTGGGTCAACAGGCATTAAGGGTGGATGTGGAAAACGTTCGTCTAGATACTCCATAATGACACGCGCATCATAAAGCACGAGCTCACGATCAATGAGTGTTGGCACTGAATTATATGGGTTAACGTCCAGCAAATCTTCTGGCTTATTATTTGGATCGATGTGAACCACATCAACCGTAATATCTTTTTCAGCCAATACAATTCTGGCGCGATGGCTTTGTGGGCAATTCGGGTCTGAAAACAGTGTCATTCCGGAGCGACGGTTTGCTACTAAAGCCATAAGATTCTCTTTGTAATGAGGAGGGAAGAAAGGTTCTATTTATTCTAATCTAATTGTGCTAGTGCACATCTTTCCAGAATTCGAGTTTCAGAAAATAGGCAATTACACCTAGTAACGCTAGAAAAAACAGCACACCAATACCAATCTTTTTACGCACTAGCTGCGCCGGCTCACTGAGATAAGCCAAGAAACCTACAATATCGGTAACCACTTGGTCATATTCTTTTTCATCAAGTGTCCCGGACTGCATCAGCTCAAACTCACTAAACTTTTTTTGCTCTCTACCATTGCGATCGGTGTCCATGCGAAACACTGCTTTTTTCTGGCCCTGCAAGCCTACCAACACATGTGGCATAGCGGTGTTGGGTAAACGTATGTTATTAACGCCGAATGGACGCGCATCATCTACATAAAATGCTTTTAGGAATTCGTATACCGCTTGCGGCCCAATGGCACGTACATGTGTACTTAAATCGGGTGGATTCACACCTAAAAACCATTTCTTTGCATCTTCTCGCCGCATCGACACGGTCATCAGATCGGCAAATTTTTGTCCGGTGAAAATTAGATTATCGACCGTCATATCTTCACTAATACCAAGATCATCTGCGACGCGCTTATAACGACTATGCTGTGCTGGATGACAACTTAAGCAGTAATTCACAAAGTATTTTGCGCCACGCTGCAAAGAAGCTTTGTTACCCATATCAATTTTCACTTTCCCAAATACATCTTGTGCATGATTATTACCACCCGCACTCCATGCAGGATTAGCACACAACACGAACAACAAGGTCAAAATAATATTTGTAAGCATCTTCATGATGTTACCCGCGCAGGAACTTCTTTCTCACTATCCCATTTCGTTAAAAACGGTAACAGTAGAGTTACCATTAAATACACCGCTGGAATAAACCACGTTTTCCAAATCAACGATGGATCATCCCCTGAACTATTCATAAATTTATCGTAAAAGGTAACGCCCCCTAACAACACGATGAAGCTACCAATCCAGAAACTCTTAGAACGCGTTTTGCTATAGGCCCAAAGAACAAAGAAGAATAGAAAATATAATTCAGTGAAGCGTAACGCTAACTGTGAATAGAACGCCGTAACCGGCTTAAGACCCAAATAGCCTAGTATGATAAACGTCGCTGCAAAAATCAGTATGTTAATTTTAAACAACAAGCTTCGATAGCGAATCGACTTTATTGGGTTACGATCTATCCAAGGTAAAATAAATAAAACTACTATGGCTAAGCCCATCATAAAAAATCCACCAAATGGATTCGGGATTGCACGCAACACAGTGTAGAACGGCGTGAAATACCAAATCGGCGCAATGAGATCAGGTGTATTAAGAGGATTTGCAGGATCGAAATTGGCATGCTCTAAAAAGAGGCCATTCATATCTGGAAGAAAAAATAGTACGAACGCAAATATTGCCAAAAATACAACTGAACCAAAAATATCTTTAACCGTGTAATAAGGATGAAATGGAATACCATCCACGGGAATCCCATCTGCACCTTTATTCTTTTTAATATCTACTCCGTCAGGATTATTAGAACCCACTTCGTGTAACGCCAATATATGGCCAACGATTAGCCCTAGTAGTGCCAGTGGCACGGCAATGACATGTAAGGCAAAGAAACGGTTTAATGTAGCGTCTGATAATACAAAGTCGCCACGAATCCATTCCGAAATGGCCTCACCTACAAATGGAATGGTGTTAAATAAATTGATGATGACCTGCGCACCCCAGTAGGACATGTTGCCCCATGGCAATAGATAACCCATAAAGGCTTCTGCCATTAAGGCGACATAAATTAACATGCCGAAAATCCAAATTAGTTCACGCGGATTTTTAAACGAGCCGTAGATCAAACCACGGAACATGTGCAAGTACACTACGATAAAAAAGAAAGATGCTCCGGTTGAATGCATGTAACGAATCAACCAACCCCAATTCACATCACGCATGATGTGTTCGACAGACGCAAACGCTAATGCCGCATCAGGCTTGTAGTGCATGGTCAAAAAGATGCCACTTAAAATTTGGATGACCAACACCAGCAACGCTAGCGAACCAAAGTAATACCAAAAGTTGAAATTTTTCGGTGCGTAGTACTCAGATAGATGCTCTTTGATCATTTTGCTGAGTGGGAAGCGAGCATCGATCCATCCCATTAGGCCTTGCGATTCATTACTCATGCCGAGGCCTCTTCTTTGGTCCTGCCGATCAATAAGCGCCCATCACTGAGAAAATAGTAAGGCGGCACTTCAAGATTCTTATTGGCGGGTACGTTCTTAAACACGCGGCCTGCTAGATCAAATCTCGATCCATGACAGGCACAATAAAATCCACCTTGCCAACTTGCGCCCAATCCTTCTGCTCCGGGATCAGGACGAAATTCAGGAGAGCAGCCAAGATGGGTACAAATTCCTATCAACACTAAAAATTCTTCATTAATAGATCTAAATTCGTTCTGCGCAAAAGCCGGCTGCTGTGATTCCACACTTGAATCTGGATCACGCAGTTTAGGCGTCAGGTTAGCTAAAGTTTTCACCATCTCTGGTGTGCGTCGAATAATCCACACCGGTTTGCGGCGCCAGACTTCTTGAATTCGCTGACCGGGTTGCATTTTACTAATATCCACTTCTACCGGTGAATCTGCGGCTAACGCGATCGCACTTGGATTCATACTGGAAACAAAAGGCCAAAATGCGACAGCAGTACCAATTCCTCCTACAACCGCAACACCACCCGTTAGTGCTTTGCGACGACCAAGATCAATATTGTCCTTTGACATGTTTGCAGCTCTCCAAACTATAAGCGATACGCCGAATGCGTTAATTGGCGTAAGCGATGAATTTTAAGGTGTTTGTATTACTTAGAAATTAGTTATATTTGGGCATTCTTCATAGCTTTGTAAGAATGCCAGCTTGTAAAAGACGCGTAGGATGGCGCATGAACTAATTTTCGTCAAGCAAAAGTGCAAAAAACGCTTTAATTACGCGGGGTTATCGATATCTACAAACTGGTGTGAAAGGTCATATTTTTGGGCTAAATGCTCACCCAGTGCCTGTATGCCATAACGTTCTGTGGCGTGATGCCCTGCAGCATAGTAGTGGATGCCTGCTTCTCGAGCTACATGTGCTGTAGGTTCGGAAATTTCCCCACTAATATAAGCGTCTAACTTTTGTTCAACCGCTAATTCAATGAAGCCTTGCCCAGCACCGGTACACCAGCCTATATTTTCAATGTTTGCAGGCCCTGCATTCACATGTGTGCAATTACGCTGTAAAATTGAATCAATCAACCGCTTGAATTTTTCCGCTGGCACTGCTTGCTTAAGATGTCCATAGGTCCCGCATACAGTCTGCGCCGCAGACTGCAGCACTCCATCAATTTGTAGTCCGAGTAATCGCGCTAATTGCGCGTTATTCCCAATCTCTGCATGCGCGTCTAGCGGTAAGTGGTAGGCCAATAGGCTAATATTATTTCGTAATAGTGTAGCTAAGCGTTTGCGTTTTATACCCACAATCCGCAGGTCTTCATTTTTCCAGAAATACCCATGATGCACCAAAATTGCATCTGCTTGTTGGTCGTTGGCCACGTCGAGCAAAGCCTGACTTGCAGTTACTCCGGTAATTATACTATGCACATGATCTACACCTTCGACTTGCAGACCATTGGGGCAATAATCCCGAAAGCGATCGACTTGTAAAAAAGTATTTGTGTACTGGGTAAGTTCTTGTAAGGTCACCATACGCGTTGCAACAGCTGAGTTGTCTTCATGATAGGGTAACGCACCTATGAATACACGCAAACTCTTACTATTTGTCTTTCAAGCAGTAGCCGTTGGCGTATTGGCAGCTGTATTACTATTGGTATTTTTACCCAGTCACATAATAGACAAACGTCCGGTCGTTGAATTTTTAGAATCTCATACCGATCGACCTTCAAGTCTGGGATCAGGACCCGTTTCTTATGCGCAAGCCGTACAGCGTGCTACCCCCGCTGTGGTAAATATTTACACCCGTAAAGTTGTCGTCACAAAGCAACGCCCTCTGCTAAATAATCCATTATTACGACGCTTTTTTAACGACTCCAATAATCCACAACAACAAACGCAAATCAGTTTGGGCTCTGGAGTCATCATGAGCACACAAGGGTATGTACTCACTAATAATCACGTAATTGAAGATGCAGATGAAATCGAGGTGTTATTAGCGGACGGTAAAACCGTAATCGCAAATGTATTAGGTGCAGACCCTGAAACCGATTTAGCGGTGTTAACCATTGAAGTTGAAAACTTACCTACTATTGTAATCAGCGAGTCCACTAACTTGCGAGTCGGCGATGTGGTGTTAGCGATTGGTAATCCATTTGGGTTTGGTCAAACCGTTACACAAGGCATCATCAGTGCAACAGGTAGAAATCGTTTAGGGATTAATACTTTTGAAAACTTTATTCAAACCGACGCCGCAATTAATCCAGGCAACTCCGGTGGCGCTTTGATTAACGCTTATGGTGAGCTGGTTGGCATTAACACTGCAATTTTTTCTAAATCTGGCGGCTCAGAAGGTATTGGCTTTGCCATACCTATTGATCTTGCGCGGGATGTGATGACACAAATTATTCAACACGGCAGAGTGATACGTGGTTGGCTTGGTTTGGAACTGCAAAACCTATCACCGCAATTAGCCGAGTCTTTTGGGACTGGCGACCAATCAGGCGTACTCGTCGCAGGTATTGTGCGTCACAGCCCTGCGTACAAAGCTGGAATTGTGCCGGGTGATATTATTTTACGCTTTGATAACCAAGACACTGGCGATGCCAAAACAATTCAAGATGAAATTGCCAGTCGCAAACCGGGTGATAAAGTAAACATTTCAGGCTTACGCAAAGGTAAAGAATTCAACACAGAAACAAATATCACACAACGTCCTATCTACCGCTAACAAGCTTTATTAGAAATATATTAAAACAAGGAATTTTTTAGCGCAGCAATAAATGCTCGGTTTTCATTTTCTGCGCCAACTGTAACGCGCAAACAATTATCAAGTAGCTTATTGTTTGCGACAAACTTGATCAAAATCTTATTATCAATCAAGCGTTTGAAAACAATTTCGGCAGATGAATTCAATGTTTTAAATAAAATAAAATTTGCCTCACTAGGAAAAACTTGTAAGCCTTCTATTTCTTGCATTGCAGCACTTAATAGTTGCCGCTGCTGGCAGATAAGTTTTGCCTGTGCATCAAAAATCGAGATGTTATTCAAGGCTAAGCTAGCGCTCGCTTGTGTTAATGCATTAATGTTATACGGCAAGCGTAGCTTATTCAGTTCACTTAACCATTGCTCCGCACCCAGTAACCAACCGAGGCGTAAGCCTGCTAAACCCATTTTAGACAGTGTGCGTAACATCAGAACATGTGAATATTTTTCGACCAAAGGCAGCATAGAGTAAGCGGCAAATGGTGCATAAGCCTCATCAATCACAACCAGCCCGCTGGACTGTTGCACAATCTTCTCAACCTCTGCTTGCGGCCATAGGGTGCCGGTTGGGTTATTTGGACATGCTAAAAACACCAATGCAGGTTTATGCTGCTGAATTTTTTTACAAACCTGATTCGTTTGTAATGCAAAAGTTTCCGCCGTTAACGGCACTTCAATTACGCGCACGCCGACAAATTCAGCAATTATTTTATACATTGAAAAACTGGGCGTTACCGTAAGAATGCAAGCATCTGGTTTGGCAATCGCCAGAATCAATAATTGAATCAGTTCATCCGAACCATTGCCAAACAACATCTCAAGATTAGAAGAAACTGCATACGTAGTGCGAAAATCTTGTTTTAGTTGCGATGCCTGTGGATCAGGATAGCGATTTAACTCAAGCTCTTTTAAAGTGCTTAGCCATTGCTCTTGCAGTGATGCAGGGAAACTATAGGGATTCTCCATCGCATCAAGCTTGATTAGGCCTTCTGAATTGGCCACCTGGTAAGCCTGCATATTCGCAAGTTCCGCACGCAATAGTTGTTGTGGAGAAATAGTCACTACAGTATATAAGTGGTCAGTTATTCTTGCGGGTTACTTTTGCTTACGACGATACTCAGCCGACTTCGCATGTGCAGTTAAGCCTTCACTGTGTGCCAAAGTAGCCGCAACTTTACTTAACTTATTCGCCCCCTCTCTGGTGCAATTCACTACACTAGTGCGTTTTTGAAAATCATATACGCCTAAGGGTGAAGAGAAACGCGCCGTGCTTGCTGTGGGTAACACATGATTTGGGCCTGCGCAATAATCACCAAATGCTTCTGGCGAAAAATGTCCTAGGAAAATTGCACCGGCATTACGTATCTTTTTTACTAACTGTTCTGGCTCTGCAACACATAATTCTAAATGCTCAGGGGCAATTTTATTCGCAAGCTTTGCCGCCTCATCTAAATTATTAACTTTAATGAATGCACCATATTCACTTATCGACTGTTGAATAATTTCAGCTCGATCGAGCGTAGTGACTAAACGTTGCATTTGTACATAGACTTGATCCATGAAATCACTATCATCACAGATCAATGCTGCCCGCGCATATGCATCATGCTCTGCCTGTGAAAACAAATCCATTGCCACCCATTCAGGATTAGCACTGCTGTCGCAAATCACCAACACTTCGGAAGGACCTGCAATCATATCGATACCTACCTGCCCAAACACTAAGCGCTTTGCACTGGCTACATAGGCGTTACCCGGTCCGACTATTTTATCAACTTTCGGAATAGTTTGAGTCCCATATGCAAGTGCCGCCACGGCTTGAGCACCGCCAACAGTAAATACACGATCCACCCCCGCAATAGCTGCTGCTGCTAACACCATCTGGTTCACTTCGCCCTTTGGGGTTGGCACAACCATATAAATCTCATCCACTCTGGCAACTTTTGCTGGAATTACATTCATCAAAACAGAAGACGGATAGGCTGCCGTTCCCCCTGGGACGTACACGCCGATTTTTTCTATAGCAGTAACCACCTGGCCCATTTCGTTGCCGTCATCATCCTTAATGGACCAAGATTGCATAGATTGTTGTTCTGCAAAATTGCGGATTCGGGAGGCCGCAGCTTCTAGCGCATTGCGTTGTTCAACATCAATACTTTTTAAAGCGGCTTGCATTTGTGCTTTGGTGACTTCTAATTCACTCACCTGCTGAGCTGTCACTTGGTCGTAACGTTGTGTAAATTCCAATAGTGCTGCATCACCACGCTCACGAACTGCATTTACAATGATTTCCACACTTTCACGCACATCATTTTCAGCAAACTGGTTTTTTGCTAACCAAGTTTCAAATTGCGCAGAGAAATCCGCGTCTTGAAAAGTAAGACGAGTAATGTCCAACATAAGGAGTGAAATACTTACAGCTTAAGCATTACGCCGCGCTGGCCGCGGGCTTGAATTGACGTCGCTCACGCGCAGCCTGGGACAATAAGCGCAACATTTCTTCGGTCTGCTCCCATCCCATGCATGCATCGGTAATACTCTGCCCATAGGTGAGCGGCTGGACAATTTCCTGTCGGCCCGCCACTAAGTGACTTTCGATCATCAATCCGCAAAGGGCAGTGTTACCGGCAATCCGCTGCTCGATCGCCGCCATTGCCACCTTGATCTGCTGCTGTGGATCTTTCCCACAGTTGGCATGACTGCAATCCACCATCACCGCAGGATTCAATTCCGCGTCACGCAGCATCTTCTGCGCGTCATTCACCGACCGCGCATCGTAGTTCGGTTTGCTGCCCCCGCGCAGCACGAGATGACAATCCGGATTGCCGTTCGTCTCGAGGATAGCCGGTGCACCCTCTTTGGTTAGTGAAGGGAAAAGGTGTTTGTGTGCTGCGGCGCGGATAGCGTCTATGGCGACTTGAATGTCACCGTCCGTGCGGTTTTTGATACCCACTGGCATGGAAAGTCCCGATGCCAGCTGCCGGTGAATCTGGCTTTCGACGGTGCGCGCACCGATGGCTCCCCAGCTGATGAGATCAGTGTAGTACTGGCCCAAAGTGGTATCGAGAAATTCCGTTGCCGCGGGCAGGCCTGTCCGTGTGATCATCAACAGGATCTGCCGGGCGAGATGCAACCCCTTGTTGATCTTGTAAGACCCATCCAGATCGGGGTCGTTGATCAACCCTTTCCAGCCCACCACCGTCCGCGGCTTCTCGAAATAAACCCGCATCACGCAGAAAATCTGCTCCTGGACTGTTTGCGCAAGTTCCTGCAATTGCCCGGCGTACGCCTCAGCAGCGGCCGGGTCGTGAATCGAGCAGGGCCCGACAACGACCAGTACGCGGGAGTCCTCACCGGCAAGGATCTGTTTGATCGTGCCCCGCGCCTGGTCTACGAATGCGCCGTCGGCCTCGTCGTGGGGCAGTTCTTCTTCGAGCACCGCAGGCGAGATCAGCGGGTGGGTTCGGGCGATTCGCAGATTGTCGGTTTGCATGGCCGCACGAGTGTATGCCTGATGGCGGGTAAACGACGATTTTCTCGTGGCAGTCACTGCCGGACGACCAGTTTTTGGCCTTGCAGTCCACCTTGCACCCGCCTGGCGAGACGTTGAGAATGGCCCACTTTTAGCTTAAAGCCCAAAGGCAAGCATGAAATCTGCTGGTTTTGTCCTCCTGGCTCTCGTCTTTGGCCAAGGCGTGCTCGCTGACGACAAGCGCCCGGAACTGCCACTGACTGCGGAACGTGAGATTCGCTTTACCACCACTGAGGCAACCTGGTTGTCGCTGGATGTGTCGCCGGATGGTCA
>JAPUHH010000219.1 GCA_027297825.1 Gammaproteobacteria bacterium | reverse complement strand
AAGCTCAGCTCGGTTGTTCGCATATTGCGATGTGTCATGAATGGACTCTTGAATGAGTTCTCGGTGCGCGACACCATAGCTTCTCAACTTATCCGTCACTATTTTTCTCGGTTCACTGCCACGATTCCTTATAAGGCGCTTGAAGAAACGTTTGGCTGCCGCAGCGTCTCTACGTGATTGTAGAAACATATCAACTACTTCGCCATCCTGATCCACTGCACGCCACAAGTACTTCTGTTGCCCATGAATCTTAATGAAAACTTCATCTAGGTAAAATGTATCACCATATCCTTGGTGTCGACGTTTCAATCGTCGGGCATAGTGAGAGCCAAACTTATTGCACCACGAACGAATAGATTCGTAGCTGACTTCAATGCCACGCTCTGCTAATAGATCTTCGCTATCTCGATGACTGACATTAAACCGGTGATAGAGCCAGACGGCATATTGGATAATTTCAGAAGGAAATCGATGACGTTTATAGGAACTTGTTGATTTTTTCATCCAGTAATTGTCACCTAGATGCACTTAACTTGTCAGTACCATAGTTTGTTTTGATACAATGTGCTAATTTAAGTTTCAATGGCCTTATTTCATCAATGAGTATACCGTCGAGCACACTATAATAAAATAATAGAAAAGCAGTATTTTTAAAATACGGATTTATGAAGAAAGTTATATAGAAGAGAGCTTAGTTTACTTTTAATTAGAATAAAATTTAATGATGAAATCAAAAGCATACTTCGAGGCTAGAACAAACGATTGACACTGTCCGTGTGAGATCAACAATTAATATGTTGATCCTTAAACATTCTGATTTGAACAATGGAACATAAGAGTTGGAGATTAGCAAGTTCACCCTCGTTGGGATTCGTCAGCACGTATCCGCCGACCATATGTGGATTGGCGAAATTTTCACATTCTTTAGTAAGTGCAATTCGAAAATCACGCGGTGAAAACGACTCTACAAGAATAGTGCGTGTGGTAAATGAGCTTGATGGGTTTAAGGAAGTAGGCCGTGACGTTGTATCTATTATGGATCCGAGCTATGCAACGTCAATTCTAGATTCAGTGGAAGCGCTGAATAATTTAGATATAGCAGTCATCCAACACGAGTTCGGTATATTCGGTCCAAACGACGGTGATGCTGTACTCACAATCCTAGAAAATATAAATATACCTACGATCATAGTTTTGCACACAGTACCCGCATGTCCGACTGAACAGCAACGAAAAATATTGCAAGGTATATTAAAGCTAGGTGACAAAATAGTAGTGCTTTCCAAAGCTGCGTATGCTGGTTTGGAGAAAAACTATCAAATTAACAAGAACAAAGTCCACATAATCCCACATGGTGCTCATGTCTATAAAGGTAATGAAAAGCGTATTAATAAACGACCTAGTATCTTAACGTGGGGATTAATTGGCTCAAGCAAAGGTATTGAATGGGGCATTCGTGCATTACCTCATCTACGCAGTATCAAGCCGACCCCCTTGTACTCGGTATGGGGCCAAACGCATCCAAATGTATATGCTAGAGAAGGTGAACAGTATCGCAACTACCTAGCATCACTCTCCAAAGAATTGAATGTTGAAGACATGTTAGATATGCATGGTGAATATTTGGACGAGGATTCTCTAAGAACCATTGTTGAAAATGCGGATGTAGTATTACTCCCTTATGAGTCGAACGAGCAAGTTACTTCAGGCGTTTTGATTGAAGCAGTTGCGGCGGGAAAGCCTGTGGTCGCAACGCGTTTTCCACATGCAATAGAATTACTTTCCAATGGAGCCGGGTTGCTTGTACCCCATAAGGATCTGTTAGCCATGACTTCAGCGTTATATCAATTGCTTATGGATACTAATGCAAGACAGTCGGCTCAACAGCAGGCTCAACGCGTGGCTGCAACTTTGGATTGGTCTGTTGTTGCTGGGCAATATGAGAAATTAATACTCGATGTGCTTGGCTCTACAGCCAGTGCGGTAGCATGAACCTACCTCAGCCTGATTTCCATCACCTTTTTAGATTATCAGATGATACAGGAATACTGGAACATGCATTAATGTGTGTTCCACGACGTGAGCATGGTTATTGCGTTGATGACGTTGCACGCGCCTTAATTGTCATTTGCCGTGAAAAGAGTGTGTCACCTAATATGACTGATTTGGCAGGACGATACTTAGCATTTTTAAAAAACGCGATGCGAGTTGACGGTAAGTTTCACAATAGATTTTCTTATCAACGAGAGTGGTTAGATGATATTGGATCGGATGACTGCCAAGGACGCGCATTATGGGCGCTAGGCACTGCTGCAACTATGGCTCCGACACAAGAATTACGAGATATCGCGCATCGAATGTTCGACGAGGCCAGTACAGAATTTAGTTCTCCATACCTTCGATCCAACGCATTTGCAGCACTAGGGGCTGCCAAAATTTTGGAATTTTATCCAAAGCATAAACAGGCAGCCGAACTACTTGAAAGTACAGCCCACAACATAATCAATTGTCTTGAACCCATTAGCGAGCGCTGGCTATGGCCTGAAACACGTCTCGCATATGACAACGCCCGTATACCTCAGGCATTAATTGCAGCTGGTAGAATATTTGAAGAACCATCGACTTTATCCAAGGGCCTATTGTTACTTGATTGGTTAGTCGACATCGAGTGGCACAAGACACACTTCAGTTTCACACCTGTGGGTGGTAGAGGAGTTGATGACTCAAAGCCCAAGTTTGATCAACAGCCAGTGGAAGCCGCGGCAACGACAGAAGCTTGTGCTGAGTCATACTTAGTTACGAAAAATGTCATATGGGCACAACGTGCAATTACTGCTGCTAATTGGTTTCTCGGCGCGAATGATATAGGTGTGAGTCTGTACAATCGCAATACAGGAGGATGTTTCGATGGGTTACATGAGGATCGAGTAAATCTAAATCAAGGAGCGGAATCAACGATTTCATGTATTTCCGCATTTCAGCGAGGTCGTGAAGTCTTACAGTTGCGATCTATGTATCAAGAAAAAGAAGATAGAAATCAATTGAAAACTAATTTTTTGAATTAAATAAAGATGCATATTGCAATGCTTGCTCCTATTGCTTGGCGCACGCCACCACTGCACTATGGTCCATGGGAAAGTGTAGTTTCCCTATTAACCGAGGGATTAGTATCTCGTGGCTATGAAGTTACCCTATTCGCAACTGGTGATTCGATAACCAGTGGAAAACTCCATGCGGTTTGCCCCCAAGGTTACGAAGAAGATCGATCACTGGAACCCAAAGTATGGGAATGTCTGCACATTTCCGAGCTTTTTGAATACGCAAATGAATTCGACATCATACATAACCATTTTGACTTTTTACCTTTAACTTATACCCAACTGATCGATACTTCAGTTGTTACTACCATACATGGTTTTTCATCGAGGGCGATTTTATCTGTTTACAAGAAATACAATAGTAAAGTCACTTATGTGGCTATTAGCGATGCCGACCGATCATCCGAGCTTGATTACATCGCAACAATCTATCATGGAATTAATCTAGAACAGTTTGATTTCCAATCGGAGCCAGAGGATTACTTAATATTTTTTGGCAGAATTCACCATGATAAAGGTGTCAAGGAAGCAATCGAGATCGCTAGGGCGTGTAATAAAAAACTAATCTTGGCTGGGATCATTCAAGATGAAGATTATTATAAAATATCTGTTGAACCTTATCTGGATAACGATAATGTAGTGTATCTTGGTAGTGTGGATCCAGTAAAACGCAGCCAGCTTCTTGGTAAAGCAAGTGCTCTATTGCATCCTATAAATTTTAATGAACCATTTGGTTTGTCAGTTATTGAGGCAATGGCATGTGGCACACCAGTGATTGCTTTTAATAAAGGTAGCATGCCCGAACTTATCGATAATGGTGTTAATGGTTTTTTGGTGGAAACAGTGGACGAGGCTAAGGATGCCATACAACACTTAAGCGAAATTGATCGAACTCAGTGTCGTCGACATGTTGAACTATATTTCACTAGTGACAAAATGATAGAAAATTATATTGACGTTTACGAAGAAGTATATGCAAAAACTAAACACGAAACTCGTCGCCCGTGGGGATACTATAAGGTGCTGACGGATGAGAGTAATCACAAATGCAAAGAAATTGTTGTGTTTCCAGGTAAGCGATTAAGCCTACAAAGACATCGTCAACGCTCAGAGCATTGGTACATTCTCAATGGTCAGGCTGAGGTTACGCTTGATAGCAAAACATTTACGCTTTCACCTGGACAAGCAGTAGACATTCCGAAAGGTGCATTGCACCGTATTGCAAATTTGGGTACTAGTGATATGCATTTCATTGAAGTTCAAACAGGAAATTATTTTGGAGAAGATGATATTGAACGAGTGGAGGATGACTTTGGAAGAGCGTAAGCTGAGTAGTAATTCACATTCCAATTTCTATGTATAAAACATTTTACTCATAGAATATCGTGAAGAATTTTGTTGCCAACGTTGTTACACGGCATACTGAAAATCCTATTCTTACCAAAGACAACGTACCTTATCCTGTAGCCACGGTCCACAATGCTGGGATTGTTAAGTATAAAGGGCGTTACATTATGCTTTTCAGATCGCATCAATTAAACGGACGCTCCATTATAGGCAGGGCTGATAGTGACGACGGGTATAGGTTCGACGTTCACCCAGAGCCATTTTTGGAACCAGCAACGGATGGCCAGTTTGCTGAATATGAAGAATATGGAGTCGAGGACCTTCGAATCTGTCATATAGAAGACGAATTTCTCCTAACATATAGCATGTATTCCCGTCATGGTGTACGCATAGGGCTTGCGCGTACCTATGATTTTGAGACCGTTGAGCGCGTCGCAGTTATTTCGCAGGCTGATTATCGTAACATTGTCATCTTTCCAGAGAAGTTCAACGGTCGCTACGTACGTTTGGATCGACCACATTCTGAAATTTCGTCATGGTCAATCTGGATATCGTATTCTCCAGATCTCGTTCATTGGGGTGATTCACGAATAATAATGAAACCGATTCCTTATCATTGGGACGAGATGAAGGTAGGGCCCGGTGCGACTCCTTTTAAAACCACAAGTGGATGGCTGCATATCTATCATGGTGTATTTAATACAATGCGAGGAGCTGTCTATCGTCTTGGTGTAGCGCTTCATGAGCTTCACGATCCCTCTCGTATTGTCGGTGTATCCGATCAATGGATCCTGCAGCCAGAGGCACCGTGGGAAGTGAGCGGCTATGTACCCAATGTTGTTTTTACTTGCGGCGCCATTCCAGAAGGTGACGGAACAGTTAAGATTTACTGGGGTGGTGCAGATACCGTTATGTGCGTTGGGTCCGCAAAAATTGATACACTTGTGCAATTATGTAAGGCGAACAAAAGAGTACTTTAGTAACTAAAGTAATAATTGATCCTAATTGGACAAGATTGATTTTTATAATAATTAAGCCATATATTTTAATTTATAAATGGATTTACAACCTAAAATCAGGCGCAAAAAGAAAAAAATTCTGAATGATCCTTCACGTGTCATCACCAGACTAAACTTACCTCACGGCCTTCATCGAGTTCAGAAAATCATTCAGCGAGTACTGGACCTACCTGATGCTTTGGCTGAAAGTGTTCTGGACAATACATTATTAGAATTTTCTGAGCGACACAAAAACATTAATGGTGTTTTTCAGCGTAACTTTAATGAAGTGAGTAATTTTGTTCCTAATAATGCCAATTTAAACGATACTAAAAGAGCCCTTATAGGAGCTTATTTTACAATGGAGTACTCGGTTGAATCAGCAGGTCTGTTTAACCCTTCTATCGTAATGCATCCAGATCAAAGCCATTTGGAAAAGGATAATATGCGATTCATAATGAGCTTGCGAGGAGTGGGTGAAGGGCATATTTCTTCTATTGTATTTCGCAGTGGAATTCTTGACGAGCACAATACATTTATTTTTGAACCAGTTAGTGATTACGTTGAAACTCCGGAAGTGAAACATAACCCAGTTTATGATCGGCATCTTTTCCAATTAAAGCTTAATGAAATTTCAGTAAGCAATGAGATTACAGCTTTTATTCTGAACCAACTACCAGATAATTTTGCTTACGAAATGCTAAAGGAAAAAATTTCCAGTCTAACGAATAAATCTATTTTCCCCGAAAAGAAACAGAATGAAACTTTTGAGCATATGCATTGGCTTGCTAATTCAAACTACGAGTTGATGTTTAATCCAGACCATTCAGTTTCCGAAAGGGTAATATTTCCTGTATCGGAAAATGAAAGTAACGGTATCGAAGATGCTAGGTTTGTGCGATTTATAGATGATAACCAAGAGGCTACATATTACGCAACCTACACCGCATACAGTGGTTACAAATTGCTTCCACAGCTGATCGAAACAAAGGATTTTTTAAGTTTCAAGGCGATAACGTTAAACGGAAAAGCAATACAGGATAAAGGTATGGCTTTGTTCCCGCGCAAAATTAATGGCTGTTACGCGATGCTTTCACGGCAAGACGGTGAAAATAATTATATTATGTACTCAGACAATATCCATTTTTGGCAGAAAGCAGAAATCATACAAGAACCAACGTGGCCATGGGAGTTTGTTCAGATTGGAAATAATGGCTCACCCTTAGAGACTGATGAAGGATGGCTTGTATTAACCCACGGGGTTGGGCCTATGCGACAATATTGCATAGGTGCAATATTACTCGATTTTAATAACCCAACTAATGTTGTGGCGCGACTGAAGAATCCATTACTCACACCTCATGAGACAGAGCGTGAAGGTTATGTGCCCAATGTTGTTTATACATGTGGTGCAATAATTCACAACAATGAGTTAATCATTCCGTATACTGCTGCGGATACAATTTCTGGCACCGTATTAGTAGATGTAAATGAATTGATTAGTTGCATGCAATAGACTAGAAATCAATTATTAGATTAAGAATACCCGGTACTGACAAATTAAACGGTACTGACAAGTTAACTCATTTTTCCTTGAGAAGTGGAATTTCAGGACGCTTTTGACTCTACAAACCAACGCTGAGTGGGCGCAAGAGAGCAGATTACCAGCGCTAGAGACCAAATTGTGTAGCCTCAGCCCATGACTTC
>JAPUHH010000218.1 GCA_027297825.1 Gammaproteobacteria bacterium | reverse complement strand
TCCGTTTCACCTTTCCATGCGAAAACGGGAATGCCTTTCACAGCAACACCTGCTGCGGCATGGTCTTGTGTAGAAAATATATTACATGAAGACCATCGAACTTCTGCGCCAAGTGGTAACTAAGGTTTTAATTAAAACAGCTGTTTGGATCGTCTTGTGTAGACAACCCACAATGCGGGCACCTTGAAGCGGCTTTGTAATCCCATATTTTTCGCGTAGGGACATGAGGCCAGGCATCTCTGTTTCCGCAATGGCAAT
The DNA here is from genome assembly GCA_027297825.1 of Gammaproteobacteria bacterium. Lineage (GTDB taxonomy): Bacteria > Pseudomonadota > Gammaproteobacteria > UBA4575 > UBA4575 > JAPUHH01. Next base: position 2,469 of record JAPUHH010000218.1, on the reverse strand, counting down.
TTCTTTGCGTCCCCAGTCCGCTAGACCAATATCAGCAACTTTAAAATCGGGTTCTAATTTTTCCGCAGATTGGATGCTCATAGTCTTAGTTTGCTCCTTAAGCAATAATACTTATACTTTGTTTATTTCAGCCTATTGGCTTCGTTCCTTTAGTTCATTTATTTTATCTGTACGTTCCCAGCGAAAACTATCTTCATCACGGCCAAAGTGCCCATATGCAGCAGTAGCTTGATAAATTGGATGTAACAAGTCCAGCATGGTGACAATTCCATGAGGGCGTAAATCGAATACGTCCTGTACAACGGTTTCTATTTTGCTATCTGCAATTTTACCGGTACCAAATGTATCAATCGAAACCGAAGTGGGTGTGCTACACCAATGGCATAAGAAATTTGAATCTCACAACGCTCGGTAAGTCCTGCCGCGACAACGTTCTTTGCCACATAGCGTCCAGCATAAGCAGCCGAGCGATCAACCTTGGAAGGGTCTTTGCCAGAAAAAGCACCGCCACCATGACGTGCCATGCCACCATAAGTAATCGACAATAATCTTTCTTCCTGTTAGGCCGCAATCCCCCACGGGTCCACCAATCTCAAATTTACCCGTTGGGTTGATGTGATATTTTGTATCACTTGATAACCACTTTGCAGGCAAGGTCGGTTTAATAATAATTTCCATCACTGCTTCGCGTAAATCCTTCAACGTGACATCAGGATCATGCTGGGTAGATAACACTACTGCATTAATGCTAGCGGGCTTTCCATCTTCATATACAAAAGTTACTTGGCTCTTCGCATCTGGACGTAACCATGATAGTTCACCAGCTTTTCTAACCTCAGATTGTTTTTTTACTAGACGATGTGAATAAGTAATGGGAGCAGGCATCAAAACATCGGTTTCATTGCTGGCATAGCCAAACATCATGCCTTGGTCGCCAGCACCTTGCTCTTCTCTATTGGGTCTATCCACGCCTTGTGCGATATCTGGCGATTGCTTCCCCAAAGCGTTGATGACTTCGCAGTTATGACCGTCGAAACCGACTGCAGAATTGTTGTAGCCAATGCCATTTACGGTGTTACGTACGATAGATTCATACTCTATTTGGGCAGACGTGGTAGTTTCACCTGCGAGCATAACTATGCCGGTTTTCACTAGCGTTTCGCACGCTACTCGTGCGTTTGTATCTTGTTCTAGAATGGCATCTAAAATGGCATCCGAAATTTGATCTGCTATTTTATCTGGATGTCCCTCTGAAACAGATTCGGAGGTAAACATGCGTGTAGTGGTCATTGAGTATTTCCTAAGCGAAAACTAGAAGGCGCTATATAAAGGTTAACAGAAAATTCAGAGCGCGCTATTGTACGCACTTGATGTTATTTTAAAAGTAGGAGTACATCACGCTATGGTGCAAACCCCTTCAAATATGATGCCTCTAGGCACGCAAGCCTCCAATTTTTGTTTGCCTGATACTGTTTCTGGGGATGATTTGTCTCTACAGGAGCTACGTGGTGAAGTTGCAACAGTCATTATGTTCATTTGTAATCATTGCCCGTTTGTAAAGCACATACAAGAGGAGTTGGTATTGCTTGGGCAAGAGTTTCCATCTAAAGGCATTAATATCATCGCGATTAGTTCTAATGATGTGGAAAGCCACCCTGATGATTCGCCAGAAAAAATGAAAACTCTAGCAGAATCATTAGGTTATACCTACCCTTATTTGTATGATGAGACTCAACTAGTTGCTCAAGCATACGATGCAACCTGTACCCCTGATTTTTTTGTTTTCGATAAAGAGTTGAAATGCGTGTATCGCGGCCAATTCGATGACTCTCGACCAGGAAATGGCATTCCTGTTACCGGTAAAGATCTTCGAAATGCACTAGATGCAATCTTGTCAGGTAAAGCAATTAATCCAAATCAAATACCCAGTATAGGCTGTAATATTAAATGGAAGGATTGGAAAAAATACTAAAATTAAATCTAGCTATTTAGATTCAATTAAACTGGTCAAAGCCAGTAAAAATTAGCGTACAAAATAAAATCCCTTCATCGCATTATCTATGGTTTCCTGTAACCTATTGATATATATATAGTTATTAAGAACAGATCCTAATGTAATAATTTTTGGCTAAATCCAGCCATTTATCCATATAAATCAACAGTTTATCAGCTATTAATTTAGCTTTTTCTGAATACCTTTTATCACTAAACCTGTATCTCAAGTCGGTTTTCCAGCTGATTCCCTTCGCTCTTTAATGCTGTCGTCGTAAAATTGACGCTGTTTAAAGAGAGATATTATTTTTATTAAAGTCAATTGTTTATCAAGAATTTAATGTTTATTTAAATAGTTGTTAATCCCGCAATTCGACTTTAATTACTCAACTCATTTTTGAGTAGCGACCTGACTATTGCCATTCGCCACCGGGCGAGTTTGGCTATTTAAAAAACGTTGAAGGAATGACGGGTGAA
>JAPUHH010000217.1 GCA_027297825.1 Gammaproteobacteria bacterium | reverse complement strand
ACAATCCACCATCGGAGAAGCTATCTGGGGTTACATTTAGCACACCCATGAGAAGCGGCTTAGAATAATCTAGTTGCATAGCGATAGAGTGTTAGCGATTACTATTGATGTGTAGTTTCCTTAAACGGCGCCACTTTTATTTCACTTCCTACATCCAAACGGATTAAATCTTCACCCATACGAATTTCACCGGTATAACCATCTTTCAGCTGTGTGATCACTGAGCTTTCTTCTATACCAATCAATATCACATGGGTAAGTATCGTCATACGAGGCGTAATTTCATCCAGCACACGTGATAACTGGGTAGGATTGGTATGGTAGCGCTCTATCTTTTGTAAACGTGGATTTTTCCCAAGTATTTTCTCTTTAGCTGCGAAGATTTCATGGATAAGCAAATCTACGTCTTGCGCATGAGCGATAAGATTATCTGAATAGGTGGTATCCCCCGAAATCACCACTGAACGTTCGCCAAAATCTATGCGGTATCCATAAGCAGGATCTACAGGCTTATGATCCACCAAAAATGCCGTTACCTTGACGCCATTTTCAGCATAAATTACACCGGGCTTAATATCATGAGCGGTTAGAATTGCCGCATTTTTATCCAAGCCTGCATATTGATGTCTCAATTCAGCATCATAGGCATACGCTTGTTGTAATTGCTGAGTAAAAGATTCTGTTCCATCTGGCCCATACACTGCAAGTGGTTGTTGGCGCTGATAAATCCATCCTGTCATCCATAGATCATCCAATGCTGAAATATGATCCGAATGCAAATGTGTTAAAAATACCTGATGAATCTCAGAGGCAGGTATATCTAATTGATTAAGCCTATCCACAACGCCACGGCCTGCATCAAATAACAGATATTTCCCCCCAGCTTCGACTAATACTGCTGGACCCGAACGACTTACATCTGGACGTGGACTACCAGTCCCTAATAAGGTGACTCGCATGTAATCTGCAAACACTGCGACAGGTGCGATAAGCAGTAAATAGGTAATCAGTAATTGTATTAAGACTCTATACATGAATTAATATTTCACACGCACCGCGCGTAGTCACTTTTTATCTACACGTAACACGGCTAAGAATGCTTCTTGTGGGATCTCGACTTTGCCAATTTGTTTCATGCGCTTTTTGCCTGCTTTTTGTTTTTCTAACAGCTTCTTTTTACGCGTAATATCTCCACCGTAACATTTTGCCGTAACATTTTTCCGCAAGGCTTTCGTGGTTGTACGAGCAATCACTTTAGAACCAATTGCGGCTTGAATGGCGACATCGTACATCTGCCTTGGAATAATTTCTTTCATTTTAACCGCAAGATCTCTTCCATAGAACTGAGCTTTATCACTATGTACGATTACCGACAAAGCATCTACTCTTTCTGTATTGATTAATACGTCCAACCTTACCAAAGGTGCTACAGCAAAGTGTGATTGATAGTAATCAAATGAAGCATAACCGCGACTCACAGATTTTAACTTATCAAAAAAATCTAACACGACCTCACTTAAAGGCAATTCAAATACCAACGACACTTGATTACCATGGTAGGTCAAACTTTTTTGAGTGCCACGTTTTTCAATACATAAAGTAATCACATTTCCAACATATTCATGCGGCACAAGAATCGAGGCATGAATGATCGGCTCATGAATTTCTTTAAGATGACTCGAGGATGGTAAATCAGATGGATTATGTATATAGCTAACTTTGCCATCTGTAGTATGCACTTCATGCACCACAGTAGGCGCGGTAGTAATAAGGTCGAGCCCATATTCTCGCTCAAGTCGCTCTTGAACAATTTCCATATGCAACATACCAAGAAAACCGCAACGGAACCCAAATCCTAACGCATCTGAACTTTCCGGTTCATAAGTAAAAGCTGAGTCGTTAAGACGAAGTTTTGCTAGTGCATCTCGAAAAGATTCATAGTCATCCGAACTCACCGGAAACACTCCAGCAAAAACATTTGGCTGCACTTCTTTAAATCCCTCTAAAGCTTGTTCGGCAGGGTGTGAAGTTGAAGTGTAGGTGTCACCTACTTTTGCAACCGTGATGTCTTTAATTCCGCAAATCACATAACCTACCTGACCCGCTGTCAGAACTTCTGTTTCGGTTCGCTTCGGTGTAAACACACCTACTTTATCAACTTGATAACTTCGATCTGAAGACATCGCGGTGATTTTTTGTTTTGGTTTAATAACACCATCTATGACACGCACCAAGGTAATCACCCCAACATAATTATCAAACCATGAATCTACGATTAGTGCTTTTAGTGGTGCATCGAATGAACCTGTAGGAGGAAGAAAGCGATGTACGATGGCTTCCAATACATCTTCGACTCCTTCACCGGTTTTAGCACTGACCAACAAAGGATCAGATGCGTCAATGCCAATGACTTCTTCAATTTCAGCTGAGACACGATCAGGATCAGCAGAAGGAAGATCAATCTTGTTTAATGCGGGAATAATTTCTAAGCCAAGATCAATCGCGGTATAACAATTGGCGACACTTTGCGCTTCGACTCCTTGTGATGCATCGACAATGAGTAAAGCACCTTCACAAGCCGCCAGTGAGCGAGAAACCTCGTAAGAAAAATCCACATGCCCTGGAGTATCGATTAGATTCAGCTGGTAGGTGTATCCATCCTTAGCTTTATATTTCAGTGAGACGCTTTGCGCTTTAATAGTGATGCCGCGCTCGCGTTCCAGATCCATAGAATCGAGGACTTGCTCGCTCATCTCACGATCAGCCAAACCGCCACAATACTGAATAAAGCGGTCCGCTAACGTGGACTTCCCATGATCAATATGCGCAATAATAGAAAAGTTGCGAATGCGCTCCATATAAGTTTTTGGAGTTAACCGAAGGCCTTATCAGGTAGTTAGAATGACAATAAACAGGCTCGATTATCGCTTACTTTCGGTTCCATTCCACTATTCATTTTCAGGTATGCGCATAGCTAAAAATTCTGGCCCATGTGAGCGCTGTACCAATAAAGAAACAAACTTACCGGCAGGTAAACTTTCAACCTGCTTCTTGAAGTCATCTACACTCTCAACGTATTCGCCATTGATAATTTGGATCACATCGCCCTGATGAATGCCTGCTGATTTAGCCGAGCCCGTTTGCACATCTAATACCAGAAGCCCACCATTATCCAATTCCATCGTTTTTAGCTCTTCTTCTGTAAGCGCGCGTAGTGTAAGCCCCAAAACAGTGTCCTCTGCCTTCTCTTCAGATTCGGGTGCTGCACCTGCCATGAGCTGATTTTTATCTGGCAATTGACCAATTTTTAATTTGAGGGTTTTAGTTTTACCATTACGCATGACTTTTAATTTGACAACTTCGCCTACTCGAGTTCCTCCTACTAACGGCGGCAAAGATGCGGAATTGCTTATCTCCTTTCCATCAAAAGAAAGAATAATGTCGCCTACTTCGATCTCTGTGCCTTCAGCGGGGCTGCCAGGCAAAATTTTTGCTACCAATGCACCTGTTGGCTTTTCCATGCCAAATGATTCGGCTAGTTCACGCGTCACCTCTTGAATATAAACGCCTAGCCAACCCCTTGACACAAACCCATGAGTCTTAAGTTGATCAACTACGTCCATCGCAACTTCCATAGGAATCGCAAAAGACAGCCCCATGAAACCACCAGAACGAGTATAAATTTGAGAATTGATCCCAATGACATTGCCATCTAAATCAAACAAAGGTCCACCTGAGTTACCGGGATTAATCGCTACATCAGTTTGAATAAATGGCACATAATTTTCGCTCGGCAAACTACGACCTTTAGCACTTACAATTCCTGCAGTCACGGATGCATCAAAACCAAAGGGTGACCCTATAGCTAGCACCCATTGACCTAACTTTACTTTATCTGAATTGCCAATCTTTACAGTTGGAAGATTCTTAGCATCTAATTTTAACAATGCAATGTCGCTACGTGGATCACTGCCAACTAGCTCCGCAATAAATTCCCTACGATCACTTAGTTTAATAATTATTTCATCTGCACCTTTCACTACATGATGATTGGTAATTACATAGCCGTCATTAGAAATAATAAAGCCGGAACCTAGTGAACGAGAAGTAAAATGCTCATCGCCATTGCCACCATGCTCACCAAAAAATTTACGCAATAAATCACCAAACGGACCCTCCTCAGGGATATCTGGCATTTCCATGCCGGGCGGCAAGCGACGCTTTACTTGTGTTTGCTTACTGGTACTAATGTTTACCACTGCACCCGCATTTTCTTCTACTAGCTCGGTAAAATCTGGAAGGTTATAGCGAGCATGTGTCGAAAGAGACACTAAAAATAACAATAAAACAAAGAAAGCCAGTTTAACGACAACAATATTCCTACTTTTCATTATCAATACTCCATCCATATGTTGTATTTGTTTAAAAAACATTTTTTTTACAAAATCTTACGTTCATGCATTACAAAGCAACATGATGTGATCTTGTAGACCTATATAGATTTGATTAAGTTCTACTCAGACGACCGCGAAGATTTATTTTTAGTTTATATACTCTAATGATTCGAATAAAAAACCGATGCACCAATCATCTCCACAGTTCTTTCTGGAACTTCGCCTACAACGGTTATCTGATGCTGATTTAGATCGCGAGCAAAGGCATTAATTATGCCTTTTTTATGCGCACCTTTATAAGCTTGCTGCGAAGCATCATTTTTCCTAATAAATACAGATACAGACGCCAAGCCATCTGTAAGAATCATATGTTGAATAGGATTTTTGCTAGCACTCATCAATCTTCTTGAAACACTACTGAGAGTGAAGCCTGGAGGCAGATTTTGTATCTTCCAAGCACGATCAGGCTGCAATTCTTCATTCAATTCAACGCCCGCTGTCTTCCATGTGTAGTCATTCAGATGCACACTAGGTTCGAATAAATTATCAGGAGCAATATCTCGCATACGAAAGCTGGTAAACATCATGCTTTCGATAATTTTATTGTTAGCATCAAAGGTTTTCGATTCTAACAACATGCCATGTTTTTCGTTAACGCACAACTCATGCCCGTAACGAAACTCATCTAATGCTTCAAAACGAACCATGCTGCAGTCATGGCCAGCAATGCGGGCCTTGCCCACTTCAATCAATTTGTAATGAAGCACAAGCTCATTCAAATTTTTGGGCAAAGAAAACTGCAAGCCATATGAAGATTTTGCAGTCTCAATCACCACTAACTTATCTTTTGGCCATATACATGTGAGCACATCCTGGTCACGAATTACTTCACGCGCATCTCCATTAAGAGAAACCAACTTCTCTTTAACACCATCAGAAGAGTAGCCATGAATAATGCTCATGGTTTCAACATTATCATTCTGCATAAACACGAGAGTGCCTTCGTAATCAGCTCTTTCCAAAGTGTGATTCATTTTATTAAGAAGCTGCTGCACACCTTCACTTGCATTAGCCGTAGACAAACCGCTCGCCAAAAAAGCAATGAACAGTAATCGAATCAAAAACATCTTAGACTTAATTATTATCTATATATTGGTCTTGGTCATAGCCAACAATTCTTACATGCGGCATGGACGCACGAGGCGATGCATATTCTGCATGATTTACGATATAACTATTGAATTCTGCCGCAACTATAGGATCTGCAATGAAATTTTGTAAATCTTCTGTACTTACACGCTGTATATCACTTTCTTCAATGATACGTTCAGCCACTATTGGAGTCGCATCCGTATTGGGTTGTATAAAGTTTTGGAATGCGACAAATGAAAATACTGCAACGGATGCTGCAATTGCCAAACCTACCACAGCCTTAAACCTATTTGGACTGGAAACTGTTTGACCTAGCCCTGAATCCAAAATTACCTCGCCTGAGAGTTTACCCATAACTTCGCTTGCAAAATTATGATTTAACGTGCTTGGTAAATCTTTACGCATTGCGTGTCCAATCATGTTATAGCGCTGCAATGTAGCCTGATGTTCAGGACTAGACTGCATTTCTTTCAGAATGCGCTGCGTCTCAAACTCGGAAATTTCTTCATCTAAAATTCTTGATAAGAGCTCTTGGTCTATTTCCTTCATAATATATTCATTCCATGTGTTTAATCTAACAACGGTTTCAGATGCTTATCAATCGTTTCGCGCGCTCGAAAAATCCTCGACCGCACTGTTCCTATTGGACACTCCATAACGACAGCAATTTCATCATAAGTCATGCCTTCCAATTCACGCAGTGTAATTGCAGTCTTCAAATCTTCTGGCAATTCTTTTATTGCCTGATAAACCGTACTTTCAATTTCGCTCGTGAGCATGCTAGCTTCGGGAGTATCGAATTCCTTAAACGATATTGCAGACTCCATGTGCTCAGCATCTTCAATATCCACCGCATAGGGCGGAGTTTTTCGACCTTAGAT
>JAPUHH010000216.1 GCA_027297825.1 Gammaproteobacteria bacterium | reverse complement strand
GGGCACCAAGAAAATATTAACTACCGTTGACAAGTCCACCAAATTCTATTCAGTAAATTTCAATCAGCGTTTTTGAGCCCCTAGTAATGCGCTATCGCGCAAGCCTTGATTGGTTTTACCTACACAACCCAATTCTTGATATAGCAATACATGTAAGGGTGAGAATAAACTCAATAACTCATTTTCACCCAATCGATATTTTGGGTTGCTAGGGCCATGTTCTGAGACTTTTTCATGAATAAAGGTTTGATAAAATAACAAACCATTTGGCTTTAGCGCAGCGATAATATTATTGACAATATCGCGTTCAAGAAAATAACTTACACAGATTACATCAAAGGAATTTGCTATAGGTGGATGCGCTTGTACATCGCGTACCCTCGCTTTAACTTGAAGGTTGTTGCTTTCGCAAAACCCTGCAAGTTTTTTGATTGCTTGCTCAGATATATCCCAGGCATGCGTATTCAAACCATGTTGTGCAAGAAAAATAGCATTGCCACCAAGGCCACAAGCTATATCCAGCGCGATTCCTGTAGTGGGTAACAAATATTCATACTCAACTAATATATTGGTAGGCTGAATCTGCGCAGCATTGGTAGTTGCATAAATGGCGTCCCATTTTTGTTTGGCATACTTTTCCATTTAGAAGAAACTTTGATTTATCTGCGCCAAAATGCTGGGGTGAGCACTACAAGCAAGGTAAAAATTTCTAAACGCCCGAGCAGCATGCCTAAGCACAGCACCCATTTGCTAAAGTCATTAATACTGGTGTAGTTGGCACCCACTTCGCCCAAACCGGGGCCAAGATTGTTAAGCGTTGCCGTTACCGCCGAGAAAGCAGTGACCTGATCTAGGCCCGATGCCACCAGCAATAGCAGCATAATAATAAATACGCCCATATAGGCTGAGAAAAATCCCCATACCGCTTCTATCACACGCCCATCCACGGCTTTAGAACCAATTTTTACCGCTATTTTTGCATTTGGATGAATCAAACGTAACATCTCCCGTGAACCTTGTTTGACTAACAAGTAAACACGAATTACTTTCATGCCACCACCCGTGGAACCGGTGCAGCCACCGATAAAACTTGCCAGCAATAACAATAAGGGCAGAAAGCTGGGCCAAAAGTAGTAATGAGAAGTGGTAAATCCTGTGGTGGTAGCAATGGATACCGCGTGAAAAATAGCTTTGGCAAAAGCATCATCCCAGCTTAAATAAACTTCGCTGATACGCAAAAATATTGCTGCAATAATTGAAATTGAAATGATCACAATAAAGTAAGTTTTAAACTCTGTGTCTCGTAGGTAGTGGCGCAAACCTTGTGACTTCCACGTAATAAAGTGCAAACCAAAATTTACCCCAGACAGCAGCATAAATATTATGGATACGGTTTCAATTGGAGCACTGCGAAAATATCCGATACTTTCATTGTGTGTAGAAAACCCCCCAATTGCGACAGTAGAAAAGCTATGCGAGATCGCATCAAACACATTCATGCCAGCCAACCAATAACCTAATGCACACGCTACCGTTAATGATAAATAGATATACCACAGCGCTTTGGCAGTCTCTTTGATTCGCGGGGTAAGCTTGCTGTCCTTAACCGGTCCTGGCGTTTCGGCACGATATAGCTGCATGCCGCCCACACCCAACATTGGCAAAATGGCGACGGCCAATACAATAATTCCCATGCCGCCAAGCCATTGTAATCCTTGACGATAAAACAAGATGGATTTAGGCAGCTCATCAAGATTAGTGATTACCGTAGCGCCCGTTGTGGTAAGCCCCGATATAGATTCGAAAACAGCATCCGTAATGCCAATGGTTAAAGACTGACAAAATAGCAACGGCAATGCGCCGAATGCACCGAGCACAGTCCAAAATAGCACAACAATTAAAAACCCATCGCGCAGACGCAAATCATCACGAGATTTACGCACCGGATACCATAAGATAAGGCCTGTAATAAGCGTAATAGCAAACGCTAGTAGAAATGGCGTCATAGCGTCATCCTCATACAACGTGCCCACCAAAATTGGCGGCAACATCGTGACACTGAACCCTGCAAGTAAAATACCTAATACTCGTTGTATTACCCGTCGTTGCATGATCGATTGTTTGCTCTATGAAATTTTAGAACCGATGCAAAAATAAATTACAGTTTCGCGTAAGCTTAGATGAAGGTTGCGCTGACCTGAAACAATCGTTCCGTCTCTTTGACACCAGATTTATCTGCTAAAAACATAATCACGTGATCTTCGGGTTCAATACTGGTGTCGGCTTCAGCCATGATGACTTCATCGCCGCGCACAATCGCACCGATGGTGGCTCCATTGGGCAAATTGATCTGCTTAATGCTACGCCCCACCACTTTTGAAGTTTTTTCATCGCCATGAGCAATGACTTCTATGGCTTCTGCAGCACCACGGCGCAATGAATGCACTGCCACGATGTCACCTTTGCGGACATGGGTTAAAAGCGAACCCAAAGTAACTTGTTGTGGTGAAATCGCGATATCGATAATGCCACTTTCTACCAGATCCACAAAGCTCGGCCGATTGATTAGCGACATCACTTTATTTGCGCCAAGGCGTTTCGCTAACATCGCTGACAAAATGTTGGCTTCATCATCATTAGTAAGCGCGCAGAATACATCCATGTTTTCAATATTTTCTTCCAGCAATATATCCTGATCAGCCGCATCACCCTGCAGCACAATAGTTTTATCTAATGACTCAGATAGATACTTTGAGCGATCCGGATTGCGCTCAATAATTTTTACTTGGTATTTATTTTCCAAAGATTTAGCCAAGTGGTAGCCGATATTACCGCCACCCGCGAGGAGTATTCGTTTATATGGTTTATGTGTCCCACGCAGGTGCGAGGTTAGCGCAATGGCGTTTGCAGAAGACGCAAGAAAAAATACTTCGTCTTCGGCTTGAATAACAGTGTTAGCATTTAATTCAATTGAATCATTATTTCGATAGACCGCGACTACTTTTACCTCTGTTTCCGGCATAAGTTCGTTAACACCCTGTAACTTCTTGCCAATTAATTGGCCTTCCTTATCAGCGCGCATCGCCAGCAATTTAATTTGGCCATTGGCAAAATCTAATACTTGCAAAGAACCAGGGTGTTCAATCAATTGCTGTATGTATTGTGAAATTAAATGTTCTGGACTGATCAACACATCAACCGGCAAAGCTTCTTGCACGAATAGGTCGCTATAGGAAAGATACTCAATGGCACGAATTCGAGCAATTTTAGTCGGGGTGTGGAATAAGGTATACGCAACCTGACAGGCCACCATATTGGTTTCGTCACTATTGGTCAGCGCAACAATCATGTCGGCATCTTTTGCACCTGCGCTTTCTAACACGGAAGGATGTGCAGCTTCGCCCACAACAGTACGCAAGTCGGCTCGATCTTGAATATCTTGCAGTACATCTGGATTTGTATCGACCAAGGTTATGTCATTAGACTCATTAGCCAGACTAAGCGCTAGTGTTCCACCTACCTGTCCTGCACCTAAGATAATGATTTTCATAGTAATTTCTCACCAAGTGAAGCTAATACAGCTTGGCGTGTTACCGGCGGCGCAGCATATGAGAAATCGCTAGGCACTTGCAAGTATTATTCATTAAGAATCTTTAGTATTAATACCAAGGGTTCGAAGTTTACGATACAGGTGGGTACGTTCCATACCTACTCGTTCGGACAATTTGCTGATTTTGCCATTCACCTGTTTTAACTGATGTAATAAATAGCCACGCTCAAATGACTCGCGCGCTTCTCGTAGTGGTAACTTATAGAGTTTTTCATGCCATGGGGTCTCAGATTGGGTTCCAGCAACTTCTCCCTCTAACGTCAGCTCTACTTCTTGCTCTGATACTTCGTCCGAGGTGCTCAAAATGAGTAGCCTTTGAACTAAGTTTCTAAGCTCGCGAATATTGCCTGGCCAAGTGTAATGCAGTAAGCGATTTTGTGCTGCAATCGCGAAACTTCGATACGGATAGTTTTCTTGCGAGCAATAAAAGTCGATGTAGTAACGCAATAATTCCGGCACGTCTTGCAAATGTTCGCGCAAAGCGGGAATACGAATAGAAACAACATTTAAGCGGAAATATAAATCGTCATCGAAACGACCTGCTTTTACTTCTGCCTGAAGATTACGTTTTGTAGCAACGATGATGCGTGCTTCTAGTTTTTGCAATGCGTTGCCGCCAACTCTGCCAAACTGTTTGCGTTGCAGCACACGCGATAATAATTTTTGCCCTTGTGCATTTATGTTGGCAACATCGTTAATAAAAATTGTACCGCCTTTGTATAGCTCAAGAACTCCAGGTGTAATCACCCCTTCTGCTTCTGACCCAAATAATGCTTTTGTTGCATTATGGTCATTAAAATTTTCCTCGCTTAGTGCAACAAAACGTTTATCCTTGTTAGCGCTTAGTGAGTGAATATAATTGGCGAAGGTCTTTTTACCAACACCAGATTCGCCTGCAAGTAATAGAACATTGTCATGCTGCGCTAGCCTCTTAGCTTGCTCGCGCAACGCTCGCAACGGTGCGCTAGAACCAATAGGTTCTTCGAT
>JAPUHH010000215.1 GCA_027297825.1 Gammaproteobacteria bacterium | reverse complement strand
CTTATATCAAGCGGCAAGGCACCTAACAATTCCACACCGGATTCATCCGCCATACGTTTGCCACCGCCTTCGCCAAAAATAGGTTCCTCATGTTTGCATTCACTACAAATATGAATACTCATGTTCTCTACTACACCCAAGACTGGCACTTCGACTTTCTCGAACATTTTTAGGCCTTTGCGTGCATCGAGCAAGGCGATATCTTGCGGTGTGGTAACAATAATTGCTCCACTTACAGGTATTTTTTGCGCTAAGGTCAACTGCACATCACCCGTACCTGGTGGTAAATCCACCACAAGGTAGTCAAGCCCGCGCCACTGCGTATCATTTAACAGTTGCTCTAATGCCTGTGTCACCATTGGGCCGCGCCAAATCATTGGAGTTTCTTCATCAATCAAAAATCCCATCGACATCGCTTGTAAGCCATGTGCTTCCATTGGTTCCAGGCTTTTACCATCATTAGATTTTGGCTGACCGCTGACGCCCAGCATGCGTGGCTGACTAGGTCCGTAAATATCGGCATCGAGCATGCCGACTATCGCACCTTCCATGGATAGGGCTAATGCAAAATTAACCGCAGTGGTGGATTTTCCTACGCCGCCTTTGCCGGAAGCGATTGCGATAACATTTTTAATATTCTCAAGCGGCTTGAGACTCTTTTGTACGGTGTGTGCTTCAATTACCCAACCTACATTTGCATCTACACTTTCCGCGCCGGCATCAAGAAGCTTGGCTTCAACATCTTTTGCAAGATCGTTTACAATTCCCTTTGCGGGGTAACCTAATTTAATCGTAACGCTGACTTTGCCCCCATCAATATCAATACCTTTAACAGTGTTGCTTGCAACGAGATTTTTGCCTATGTATGGATCATCAATTTGTTTAAGTGCAGCTTCCACCTGCTCTTTAGTAAGCTCAGCCATTCTGTTGGTTCTCCTGGATATATGGATCATGCGTAAACGGGTGCCTACTATATCATGCCAAATTTGGCAGCATAGGCCCCAATATTGGTAGCTAAACACAGCAAAAATTAGCGGTATTTTCTTCAAACTGCTAAGGTGGCGAGCGCAAAAAATAGATCATAAACACATGTCCAATCCCAAACGAAACATCCTAGTCACCAGTGCACTGCCCTATGCCAATGGGTCCATTCACATTGGACATCTTGTGGAATATATCCAAACCGATATATGGGTGCGATTCCAAAAAATGTGCGGTAACCACTGCATATACATATGTGCAGATGATGCACACGGCACACCCATTATGCTTAGGGCACAACAAGAAGACATTACGCCAGAGGAGCTCATCGCTAAAGTAAAATTAGAACACGAAAAAGATTTTTCCGATTTCCATATCGAATTCGATAATTATCATTCCACGCATTCCGAAGAAAACAAAACTCATGCAATACGCATTTATGAGCGCTTAAAAGAAAATGGCCATATCACCACAAAAACAGTAGTGGATTTATATGACCCGCAAGACAAAGTGTTCTTGCCCGATCGTTTTGTGAAAGGTGAATGCCCAAAATGCCACGCCAAAGATCAATATGGTGATAATTGCGAGGTGTGTGGATCGACTTATACCCCAGCAGAATTGATTAGCCCGTATTCATCCACCAGTGGCGCCACACCCATTGAAAAAGAAAACCTGCATTATTTTTTCAAGCTAAATGATTTCCAAGACATGCTACGCGATTGGATTGCAAGTGATCCATTACAGCCTGAAATCACCAACAAGGTTAAAGAATGGTTTGTATCCGGTTTAAAAGATTGGGATATATCAAGAGATGCGCCTTATTTCGGTTTTGAAATTCCAGATGCGCCGGGTAAGTATTTTTATGTGTGGCTGGATGCGCCGATCGGGTACATGGCCAGCCTGCAACAATACTGTGACCGAACCGGCGAAAATTTTGATGCCTACTGGAAAACCGATAGCAAGCATGAGGTGTACCATTTCATTGGCAAAGACATCGCCTATTTTCATATGTTGTTTTGGCCCGCCATGTTGCAAGGCGCAAACTATCGAATTCCTACCGCGGTGTATTGTCATGGATTCCTAACCGTGGACGGACAAAAAATGTCGAAGTCGCGCGGCACTTTAATTAAAGCACGCACCTATCTTGATCATTTAAAGCCAGAATACTTACGTTATTACTTTGCGGCAAAATTGGGACCTGGTGTAAATGATATAGATTTGAACCTGAACGATTTCCAACAACGCGTAAACAGCGATGTAGTCGGCAAATTAGTCAACATTGCCAGTCGCTGCGCTGGTTTTATTCACAAAAAATTCGATGGCAGGCTTACCTCAACGTTTATTGAAAACAATATAAGCGCATTTCAACAGGCTGTATTAAAGAACGTTGACATAAGAGATTGTTATCAAAATCGAAAATACTCAGAAGCGATACGCACTATTATGAGCCTTGCCGATGTAGCCAACCAAATCATCGATACACACAAACCTTGGGAGCTCATCAAAGATGAGTCAAAACACGATGAAGTACATCAAGTGTGTAGTTTTGGGCTTAATATGTATCGCTTACTTATTGGCTATTTAAAACCTGTCATGCCAGAGCTTGCAAAGAAATCAGAAACTTTTCTAAATACAGAAGTTTGTTGGGATGACCTAGCCAGTGGCAAACCTTTACCCGATGGTCATCAGATTAATAAGTTCAAGCCTTTAATCACACGTATCGAAAAAGAGTTAATAGAAAACATGATAGAAGATTCCACACAAGACGTATTGCCGGTAGCTGCAGACCCCATCAATGATGAAATCACCTTTGATGATTTTGCGAAGTTAGATTTCAGAATTGCGAAAATCATCAAAGCCGAACATGTAGAAGGTGCAGACAAATTACTTAGATTGACACTAGATTTAGGCGAGCCCACTGGCAGCGTCCAGCGCAATGTCTTTGCAGGCATTAAGTCAGCATACTCTCCAGAGGAAGTTGAGGGGCGCTTAACCGTAGTAGTGGCAAATTTAGCGCCACGTAAAATGCGCTTTGGTATATCAGAGGGAATGGTGCTAGCTGCAGGCTCTGGCGACAAAGACATCTTTTTATTACAACCTGACAGTGGTGCTACACCAGGTATGCGCGTAAAGTAACCAACTCGTGAGCATTAACAGCACCGTAATTCCAACAGGTAAATTTATTGCTCGTATTGATGAAAATCGATGCATAGGTTGCACACTCTGCATCAAAGCCTGCCCCTTTGATGCCATTAGCGGCGCTGCGAAACAAATGCATACAGTCATTACCCATTACTGTACGGGATGCGAGCTATGTCTCCCGCCCTGCCCTGTCGACTGCATAGAACTAGAAAAAAACACTAGTTTTGATGAGGCCTGCAAAACCATTTCTCAAGCAAGACAACGCGAATTAAAAAAAGAATTTGCTGTATTTTCTCGACAGAATGCAAAACAACGTAGGGCAAGACACCAACGTATACAAAAAGAAAAACAAGAGCTATTTGAGCGTAAAAAAAGCGAGTTATTAAATCGGTAAAAGAACCGCTTTTTTCCAATGAACAAAGAAAAACGCACAGAAATCTTTCGGCGGCTAAAAGAACTTAACCCTAGTCCAAAAACGGAGCTAGTACATAAATCAAATTTTGAGTTACTCGTGGCCGTAATATTATCCGCACAAGCTACGGATATTGGTGTTAACAAAGCTACAAAAGGTCTATTTAAAGTCGCCAACACACCAGAAAAAATATTAGCCCTGGGTGAAGATAAATTAAAGACCTATATCAAATCAATCGGCCTGTTTAACGGTAAAGCAAAAAACATTATTAAAACTTGCAAAATACTTATTGATGAACATGCGAGCCGCATTCCTCAAGACCGCAACACATTGCAAACCCTGCCCGGTGTGGGCAGAAAAACTGCAAACGTTATTCTTAATAACGCCTTTGGACAACCCACTATCGCAGTAGATACCCATATCTTTCGCGTATCGAATCGCACGGGTATTGCACCGGGGAAAACCGTCTTGGACGTGGAACTGAAGCTTGAAAAATTTGTGCCCGATGAATACAAATTGCACGCACATCATTGGCTCATTCTACATGGGCGTTACACCTGCATCGCACGCAAGCCTAAATGCGATAGGTGCTCAATTTTCGACCTATGTGAATTTAAAAAAAAGATTATAAAGCAATGAAAAATCTTATGTTTTTTGAAATAAATCAGCAATAATAGAACTTAGGGGATTCTGACGACTCAAACACCCAAGTTCTAGTGAGTGCATGCGCTACTACAAAGCAGTTATTGATATCAATAACTGCTATTAATGAAATAAATAACAATAAATATCGGTCTATAACGAGAGAAATCAATTTTTTCTAATAAAAATCTATTAAGTCAATATATACAGGAGATATGACATGTCTAAGAAAACTGAATTAAAACCTTTAGCCGCTGCTGTCGGTGCTGCTCTTGCAGCAAGTGTATTCACCATACCCGCTGCGAACGCAGAAGAAAATCCATTTGAAATCACAACTCTCTCGTCTGGTTACATGGTTGCTGACGCAGAAGGAAAATGCGGCGAAGGGAAATGTGGTGAGAAGTAAGTAATACTTTCACTTACAAACTAATAAAACGGCGAGCTTTAGGTTCGCCGTTATCATTATTAAGTAACTGATATTTATATATATTTAATTACTGAAAGTATTCTACCTACATCCCTTCCTACATTTTAATCGCTTTACAGGCGTTCTACAGCCCTCAGACAGCACATCTAGGGTCATGCCTTACGCTTATATGTTCAGGGAAATTCCTGCGCCCAATTCGCAGTCTGCTCAACCTCGCGGCAGCGGCATTAGGCCATGCATGTGGTGGAGTTTTTAGTCTAGGGTTGAGGTGCATTTGGAAGGCGGGGGTGCGTCCGGTCGGGGCTTGTGTGTATATCGATTACAAGTCTGCCTAAAAATATTTTTTATAAAAAATTTTAAATTTCACCTATTGAATGTTTGCTTTCGGCCAATAGCGATCGTTCACCAT
>JAPUHH010000214.1 GCA_027297825.1 Gammaproteobacteria bacterium | reverse complement strand
GCTGCCCCAACAGAGTCTATGATAGAGGATGCCTTGGCAGAGGAGCTTTTCAATGCTCAGGCGAGTAGTGAGGCCAGTGATGGGGCCGCGCAAGTCTGAATATAATTATTAATGACCTTTAAACATACTCAGTCTGGATTGAGGTCTATACTTGACAGTGTGTCCGTGGGTTCCTACAATCCCGCGGCTAACACACAGGCCGATGTTTCATCGGTCTGTGTTTTTATTTTGGGATAGGAAAATTATGGCAACAACAAATCAATTAGTTCGAAATCCTCGCAAACGGAAGGTTGAAAAGAGCAATGTTCCAGCTCTAGCTAGTTGCCCGCAAAAACGTGGGGTATGCACTCGTGTTTATACCACTACACCGAAGAAGCCCAACTCTGCACTGCGTAAAGTAGCGCGTGTGCGTTTAACCAACGGTTTTGAAGTAACCAGTTATATCGGTGGTGAAGGTCATAATTTGCAAGAGCACTCGGTAGTGCTGATACGCGGAGGACGTGTAAAGGATTTGCCCGGTGTTCGCTATCACACGGTCCGTGGAAGTTTGGATACTCAAGGTGTGCAAGATCGTATGCAGGGCCGGTCGAAATACGGCACTAAAAAGCCCAAGTCATAATTATTCAACCCGACTAAATAAGTAGAACTAAGATGCCACGCAGAAGAGAAGTTCCTCAACGAAAAATACTTTCTGATCCTAAATATGGTGATCAACAAGTTGCTAAATTTGTAAACATAATTATGAAGCACGGGAAAAAGTCTGTTGCAGAAAAAATTCTGTATCAAGCTTTTAACAGTGTTAATGAAAAGAATGGGCAAGAAGGCATCGAGGTGTTTAAAAAAGCACTTGAAAATGTACGTCCATTTGTTGAGGTGAAATCTCGACGTGTAGGCGGCGCTACTTATCAGGTGCCCGTTGAAGTGCGTGCTGTACGCCAAACTACGCTGGCAATGCGCTGGATTGTTGATGCTGCGAAAAAACGCAGTGAAAAATCAATGATTCATAAGCTAGCCGGTGAGCTTATGGATGCATCTGAACAAAAGGGTGCGGCGATTAAGAGGCGTGAAGAAACCCTACGTATGGCAGAAGCAAATAAAGCTTTTTCTCACTACCGTTGGTAGTTCGTGTTCTAGGAATTTACTGTGGCGCGCAAAACCCCCATTTCTCGATACCGCAATATTGGTATCATGGCGCATATTGATGCAGGCAAGACTACAACCAGCGAGCGTATTCTTTATTACACGGGAATTTCACACAAGATTGGTGAGGTGCATGACGGCGCGGCTGTTATGGATTGGATGGAGCTGGAGCAAGAGCGCGGCATCACCATTACCTCAGCGGCTACCACTTGTTTTTGGAGTGGTATGGCGAAGCAATTCGACGAGCATCGAATCAATATCATTGATACGCCAGGCCACGTTGATTTTACGATTGAAGTAGAGCGTTCATTAAGAGTGTTAGATGGCGCTTGTGCAGTATTTTGCGCCGTTGGTGGGGTGGAGCCACAATCTGAAACGGTATGGCGGCAAGCGGATAAATATCATGTTCCGCGTCTTGCGTTTGTAAATAAAATGGATCGTGCTGGCGCAAATTTCTTGCGTGTAGTAGAGCAAATCAGAGAACGACTACGTTCGCATGCAGTTCCGATTCAATTGCCCATTGGTGCAGAAGAAAATTTTAAAGGTGTCGTTGACTTAATTAAAATGAAGGCGATTTACTGGAATGAGGCGGATTTAGGTGTCACGTTCGAAGAGCGAGAAATTCCAGATGAGATGCAGGCAGAATGCCAATTATGGCGTGAAGCGATGATAGAAGCTGCAGCCGAGTCATCAGATGAAATTATGGAGAAGTACTTAGAAAAAGGAACCTTATCAGAGGATGATATTCGCAAAGGATTGCGCCTACGAACATTAGCGAATGAGATTGTGCCTGCCTTATGTGGTTCAGCTTATAAAAATAAAGGCGTGCAGGCGATGCTTGATGCGGTGGTTGAGTATATGCCATCGCCCACTGAGGTGCCTGCGATTCAAGGTACTTTAGATGATAAAGATGAAACGGTAAGTGAGCGTAAACCTTCAGATGATGAGCCGTTTGCAGCATTAGCGTTTAAGATTGCAACCGATCGATATGTCGGCACCTTGACATTTTTCCGCGTCTATTCAGGCGTGTTGAATTCGGGGGATACGATATATAATTCTGTAAGAGGTAAAAAAGAGCGTGTAGGTCGAATCTTACAAATGCACTCTAATTCACGCGAAGAAATAAAAGAAGTTCGAGCAGGTGATATTGCGGCTGCAGTTGGATTAAAAGATGTGACAACGGGCGATACCTTGTGTGATGCGAAAAATATCATCAAGCTTGAGCGTATGGAATTTCCTGAGCCTGTTATTTCTGTTGCAGTAGAACCTAAAACAAAGCCTGATCAAGAAAAAATGGGCGCTGCGTTACTAAAATTAGCCCAAGAAGATCCTTCGTTTCGAGTTAAGACCGATGAAGAGTCTGGCCAAACGATTATCTCGGGTATGGGTGAGCTGCATCTAGATATTATTGTCGACCGTATGAAGCGTGAATTTAGTGTCGAAGCTAACGTGGGAGCGCCACAAGTTTCATATCGTGAAACGATTCGTAGCACTATTGAGCATGAGTCTAAGTTCATACGTCAATCAGGTGGTCGCGGTCAATATGGGCATGTTTATTTAAGACTTGAGCCGCAAAAGCCTGGCGACGGATTCATCTTTGCCAATGAGATAGTGGGTGGTGCAGTGCCGCGGGAATATATTCCTGCAGTAGAAAAGGGCGTAAAAGAGGCCATGGCAAATGGCGTAATTGCGGGTTACCCGGTCGTAGATGTGAAAGTCACTTTATATGATGGTTCATATCACGATGTGGATTCGTCTGAAATGGCGTTTAAAATTGCGGGATCGATGGGGTTTCGCGATGGTGTGAAGGAAGCCAATCCAATATTGCTTGAACCCATTATGAAAGTTGAGGTGGTGACACCTGAAGACTATATGGGTGATGTTGTTGGTGATTTAAATCGTCGTCGTGGCATGGTAGGCGGTATGGAAGACAGTCCTGCAGGCAAAATTGTACGTTCTGAGGTTCCTTTAGCTGAGATGTTCGGTTATGCGACCGATCTGCGCTCGGCAACACAGGGGCGCGCGACCTATTCGATGGAATTTGAAAAGTATAAAGAGATTCCTGGTAATATTTCAGATGTAATTATTAAGAAAAACGCATAGATCACCGTACTGTTATTAAGATATTTTTTGTGAGGTAGAAGAAGATGTCGAAAGAGAAGTTTGAGCGTAATAAGCCACATGTAAATGTGGGCACGATTGGTCACGTAGATCATGGCAAGACCACCTTAACGGCGGCGTTGACCAAAGTCATGGGCGAGGCCCATGGTGGTGAATTCAA
>JAPUHH010000213.1 GCA_027297825.1 Gammaproteobacteria bacterium | reverse complement strand
GCTATTGAGGCTAGGAAAAAAGAGCAGGCGAACAGTATTAATGCGCACTAAACCGACAAAAAGAACAGACTTAAGACAATGACAAACAAAGTTGGACGACCAAAGTTAGAACTAAACGAAGAGCAGGTTTATAAGCTGGCTTCATTGAATGTATCAGTGAAAGACATTGCTGATGTTTTAGGCTGTTCTAAAAGAACACTAGAAAATAACTATCTGGATGTGATCAATGAAGGAAGAGCTAATTTAAGGGCTTCTATTCTAAGAACACAGTATGAAGTAGGAATAACAGATAAGAACGTCACCATGTTGATTTGGATGGGGAAACAGCATTTAGGCCAAGCAGATAAAAAAGCGGTAGAGATTGATGATAAGAGAACCGCAGAACAGCTCACAGATGGAGAACTTACCAGTATCATAACTGGTAACAGTGAAGAGGTTGTTCATTGAAAATACTTAACTGCGGTTTAAATGTGAATACTTCTCGTTCTATCTCTTTAACGAACGGAGGGTAGCAATCATTATTTAAGTATCCGCCAATGCATGCAGACTTATCATTAATGGGCAGAGATCAATTACAAGACTGCAATATCAATCGAGTCTGTGTCAAACTACGAATTCGCCATGTACACCGATTCAAACAAGGAGAAACAGATATGGGTGATAAGGGAAAAAAAGACAAAGGCAAGAGGGAGCAACAGAAAAAGGCCCAGCTTAATCTAAAGGAAAAACGAAAACAGAAAAACGAAAAGAAGAAATAAATGCCCAGTAATTCTGCTCGTCTGCCATTTTTACTCCGTTTGAAAAAGGAGCCGCTGGATTCACAGATCAAGCGCAACACCTGAGGTGAGTGAGGAAGGCCTCGGCGGGGGTTAGAAAACCTGTGCATGGCGAATTGGTAGTTAAACGAGTATAAATCAATATTTCCGAATGTCCGCTTTGGGTCGTTAGCAGTCATTGAACAGCTTTGTTTTGACAATCCCAACCTGATGTCTCCTAAATTTGTACTGCGAGCGTCCGCTTTCGGCCAATAGCGGTCATTCACTTCGAGAAGACAATACCTAGAAATTAACCCTAAATTCTAAACAAAAATTACACTATAATTGGGATATATGCCACATCTTGAAACCGGCAGAATATTCACTCGTTTTCTAACTTGCTATGCATACCTATTGTACTTTGAATAAGGTAAAACAGTTATGAATATTAAGAAACCCAGTAAAAATGCATTCAATAAATTAATTGAAAAAGCATACAAAGGATCTAATGTCAGCACAAAAGAGCTACATCGAGAATTTGTTAACAATGACTACAAAAACTTCAAGGCATTAAACCTTACACTTGAAGATTTGAAAATGATTGTGTCGGATATTGCGGACAGTAAGGAAACTTCTACATCACACATTCAAGCCAGGAGTCCAAGAGTCGACGTAGAAGCTCAATATTAGGCTTACGATGGACGTTTTCACATAAGAATTAATACCTATGCCAAGCTTATAATTGCGCAAAAATTATCTTTAATATTAAGAAAGGTGATTTGCTCTTATTGCTATAGCTAGCCGATTTGCTTAAACACCTAACTACGAGCTCAACGGAGATTGCCCATTCCTAATAATTGGCGTCCAGTCAGAACGAACGTTAGATACTTTTGCTTTTTTACTTAAAGGAATTGTTGTCTATGAAACAAGCTTCGCAGTCCAAGAAAAATACCAATAAGAATATATCTCTACTTATTGATGGTGCGGTATATCCACTAGACATTGTAACCGGAACCGAACAAGAGGTTGCAATAGACATCAGTCGCTTGAGAGCAGACACAAATCTAATTACTTTAGATGATGGATATGGCAACACCGGATCATGTAAAAGTGCCATTACGTTTATTGATGGTGAAAAAGGGATCTTGCGTTACCGAGGCTACCCAATCGAAGAATTGGCCAAGCATGCCACATTTATAGAAACCGCCTATCTGCTGATATTTGGCGAGCTCCCCAAAGAAGAGCAGTTACTTCAATTTCGCAAGTTATTGAATGACCAGCAGTTTATTCATGAAGATATGCGACATCATTTTGAAGGGTTCCCTGCCAATGCACCCCCTATGGCTATTTTAGCCTCTATGGTAAACACCCTTTGTTGTTTCCAACCTGATTTCTTATCAGCAGATGAAGATACTTTATTTGCTGAAGATGCGGCGCGCTTGATGAGTAAAATCCGCACGATTGCTGCTGCCAGTTATCGAAAGTCAGTGGGCTCACCAATCAATTACCCCCGAAGTGATTTACGCTATACCGAAAATTTCTTGCACATGATGTTTTCGTTACCACATCAATTCAGTGACACCGATCCCGAAATTGTTAAAGCACTCGACCAAATCCTCATTTTGCATGCCGACCATGAACAGAACTGTTCTACTTCTACGGTACGCATGGTGGCTTCAAGCCAAGCAAACTTATATACATCTGTCGCAGCAGGCATTAGCGCCTTATGGGGACCACTTCATGGTGGTGCAAACACAGAAGTAATTAAAATGTTAACGGCGCTTTTAGAATCTGGCGATAGCGTTCAAACGTTCTTAGATAAAATAAAACGCAAAGAAAGTGGTGTTCGCTTGATGGGTTTTGGCCACCGCGTATACAAAAACTTTGATCCAAGAGCCCAAATAATAAAAGAAGCCTGCAGCACTGTGTTGCAGAAATTAAACATTCAAGATCCATTGTTAGAACTCGCTATTGAGTTAGAAGAAACTGCACTCACGGATGAATATTTTATAGAACGCAAACTTTATCCAAATGTTGATTTCTATAGCGGAATAATTCTGCGTGCCATTGGAATTCCCACAGAGATGTTTACCGTCATTTTCGCGATAGGACGTATGCCTGGCTGGATTGCGCATTGGCGTGAACTACGAACCTCAGAAAATCCTCGCATATATCGCCCACGTCAAATATATACAG
The DNA here is from genome assembly GCA_027297825.1 of Gammaproteobacteria bacterium. Classification (GTDB taxonomy): domain Bacteria; phylum Pseudomonadota; class Gammaproteobacteria; order UBA4575; family UBA4575; genus JAPUHH01. Next base: position 3,234 of record JAPUHH010000213.1, on the reverse strand, counting down.
GAGAGACGTTACGCCATTATTAAGCGCGGCCCTCTTCTAACTGATTAGAAGGCCTATTTGTATTATGAAATATTTTACGAACGAACGTCCGCTTTCGGCCAGAAGCAGTCATTCAATTGTAGTAAAGTGTAATAAAAATCAAGAATACAAATCTTGGAGCGCGAGCTGAAGTGTTTCAAGATCCATTGGGTGACTGATGCTGCTATGTTAATCTTTCTTGCAATGTACGACGCAGCTTCTTAAAAGTCTTCGATGATCCGTCGCAGCTCTCTTTTAGCTTGCGCGCAGCGATTACAACCGGGTGAAGCAAATAACTCGACCTTGATAGCCATACTCAAAAGTTAAATCTAACCCCGACACGCACTACATAATCGTTTTCTAATGCGTTGCCATTCAGATCCTGGATTACTGGCAGCTGAACTACGCCTTCCACAATCAACCGTTTTGTAACATATTGCAAACCAGGCGATAGAAATACCGTTGTACCACCCGAGTTGTCATCGTTGCTACCGTTCACTTTGTTCTTGTCACGATGGATTAAATTGGTTTCAAGCACGCCATACAGAAAGTTTGGAACCCCGTCCCCCAATGTTCTAGGCCACAATCGATACTGCAAGGAGCCATCGAGTCGGAATTCATCGCCTGGTTCAAAGTTGTTGGCTTCATTGTTAATGCGATAGCTCACTTGGCCATCAGTCTGAAAGGCAAGGGTCTGATAGGTGCCCACAACACCACCAAATACATCCCAAGCACCTGTACCGGGTTGCACGCTAGGCGGCAGACGACCAAACTCATCGCGTTCGTTATCATCACCGGTTGGCGCCTTAACACCAAAAAAAGGTGCAACTCGAAATGTACGACCAGGTTGGTCGCGTTGCAGCACTGTATAGCGACCGAACACGCTTACATCACCCAAGCCACTTTCACTTCGGTTGATTCGATTGCCTCCCACAGTGACATCAAGGTCTTTGTCGACGTAGGGTACAACACCAAATAACGCTAGCTTATTTGTCACGCCATAACCCAATACCGAAACAAACGATGAAGCACGTCGGTCACGACCAGCACCACTTGGATCTTTTCCGGACTCGCTCACCACTACCAATCCTCGTGCTACAAATTCGCCACCACCCACTGGCAATGCAGTATTAAATGTTACGGGTGCACTCAAAGCGTTGCTAGTTGAGCTAATTCCACCAACAAGACAAGCAAGGGCAAACCAATTTCGCATTACTCTTGCACCATTGATATGGTAGCGTCGCCTGGGGTAAACCCAGCTTTCACGATGGCCTGTTTGATCTGTTCGAGATCAACCTCGTGGCCGTCTTTGATTACAATCCGGGCCGAGTTCGCGACTAAATTCACCTCGACGCTGTCAACCTCGGGTAGCTTGCCGAGATTTTTTTCTACACTATAGACACAAAATGGGCAGGCGAGGCCGGTCACGCCAATATCAACAACTACTTGTTCCGCTGCCCAAGCAGTGATTGACAGCCATAATAGACTAATCAAAACGAGTGTTATTTTCTTCATATGTAACTCCAATCCGTATTTGACGAAGATCATCGACTAGTGTTCGAGCCACATTCGCAGTGGTAACGCGAGGTAGGCGGTAGAAAATCCCACGCCCCAAATAGCTACCGATACCCAAAAAATTCGGCGATTCCAAATCTGGGTGCGATCACCAAATGCACCGAGTTCCGGATCTGTCGGGCACACGCGACCCGGTCGAAACATGAGCCCGCCCGACACAGCCAGCAATGCACCAGACCCCGCAAATACCCAGGCCTTGTGCAAGGTCAATATCACCAAGAAAGGCATATTGCTGAAAATCGCCACAACGGTGGCACCAAGGCCGAGTGTGACAAAAGCAATCGGTAATGCACAACAAATCAAAGTGCCTGTGGAGGCAAACAGCGTAAGCCAACTAAGGTGTTTTTCACGAGTCACTGAATTCATCGGTAACACCTTACGACCTGGAGTCAACTCCATGTCAAGTGATTTCCTCAAGAGTTGGCTTAACGTGCTACCCGTGGCTATAAGATCGAGTAGTCTTTCTTGATGGTAATGGAGTCGGTCGAATACTTTTATTCGACGGAATACTGAGGGCAATAACTAGTCAATATGAAAACTATGTTATCTCTACTTCTTAATTAAGACGGCAAACTATTTTTTATTAATTCATAATTTTCAAAATCCTCATTTATTTTAAATAGCTGTGTGTCGATTAAAGAAAAAAGATGCTCGATTTTTTCTCTATGATTTATTGACATATTTAATACTCAATCATTACTAATTTTATAATGACTATTGTTTAAGTTCATCTAAATAATCCGCCCACTTTTGCATCATTTCTTTTCGTTTAAGCAAGTGAGTGGTTCGGTTATAGGCGCGGCCATTAACATCTGTTACAGCATGGGCAAGCTGATGCTCGATTAAATCAACACGAAAACCCAAAACTTCGTCTAAGATGGTTCGCGCCATCGCTCTAAATCCATGCCCGGTCATTTCTTCTTTAGCAATTCCCATTGCCCGCATCGCAGCTAAGATGGCGTTTTCGCTCATGGGTCGATCTTTACTTCTTGCGCTTGGGAACACATATCTCCCCTGCCCTGTAAGTGATAACTGTTCTGTTAATATTTCTACGGCTTGTGTACTCAGGGGCACGATATGGGGATGGGCCATTTTCATTTTTTTACCAGGGATATGCCATTCTGCTTTGTCTAAGTGAATTTCTTTAGGTTCGGCATGGCGTAATTCTGCAGGGCGCGCAAAAACCAATGGCGCAAGCTGTAAAGCATTTCTAACCGTGAACGTGCCCACATACCCATCCAGCATAATTAACAAACGCCCCACTTCTTTAGGGTCTGTAATGGCGGCTAAGTGTTTTTTTGTTGGAGTGGTTAAGGCTCCTTTTAGCGCACTGGTGGGATCATGTTCTGCGCGACCCGTTGCAACCGCGTAGCGAAACACTTGCCCTGCAATCTGCTTAACCCGGTGAGTCGTATCAAATGCCCCCCGACTTTCTACTTTTCGTAACGCCGTTAATACATCTTTAGAGGTAATGGATGCGACGGGGCGATTACCGAGTAATGGGAACAATTCATTTACAAGTATTCGCTGCACTCGAATGAAATGACTTTCTGACCAATTCATCTTTTGTTTTGCAAGCCATTCAAAGGCAACCGCCTTAAAGCTATTTTCAGATTGTTCTACTCCCGCTATTTTCTCAGC
>JAPUHH010000212.1 GCA_027297825.1 Gammaproteobacteria bacterium | reverse complement strand
TGATCTTAATCGCCACATTTCGATCCAAAAAAGGATCATGCGCTTTATAGATGGTTCTATACTTTCCCTTGTGAATTACCATTTCGAGCTGATACTTTCCAATCTTATCGCCCGATGACAAGCTACGTCTTTTTCTATTGTCAATCATAATGGCAAATGCTGGCTGCAACTAGTGCAGTACAGAAGATTCGCGATTTGAAAGTTGCAAAGCAAGCTTTGCTGATAAACCACCGAAGCTACCGTTACTTAAGATCAAAATATTGTCGTCTTTTCTTACCTCATTCAATAATTCAGTAATGATTTCTTCAACCGTGGGCAATACTTTGCACTCCGCTTGCATTTGATTCGCCACCTCCTGCAGCGACCATTGCAAATCATTTGGCTCAAGCATGAAGACTTTATCCGCATCTTTGAATGCGTTAGCCAATTGATCAACATGAACACCTAATCGCATGGTATTTGAACGAGGCTCAAATACGGCAATGATTCGACCTTCTGGGCGTTGATCTCGAAACGCAGATACTGTAGCGGCAATTGCAGTTGGGTGATGTGCAAAGTCATCGTATACACTGATTTTGTTAAAGGTACCTTTATGTTCTAAACGACGTTTGACGCCTGAGAATGAGGTCAAAGCCTGCAATGCAGCTTCAACACTAACTCCAGCATGTTGGGCGGCAGCAATTGCAGCTATGGAATTAGCAATGTTATGTCGACCAAATAACTCTAAGGCGCCCACCCCTCGAGTCTTACCATGCTGATGCAAAGTAAATTGTGAGCCACGCAAATCTATATCTCCTGCAAACCAAGTTGCCGCAGAATCAACGACTGAAAAAGATTCCATTGGCGTCCAACACCCCATTTCAATTACATCTCGTATATTTCTGTCACCATGATTGATAATCAATTTTCCTTCGCTCGGAAGTATGCGCAATAGATGATGGAACTGACGCTTCACATCATCGATATCGTCAAATATATCGGCGTGATCAAATTCTAAGTTATTTATCACCAGGGTATGAGGACGGTAGTGTATAAATTTTGACCGCTTATCAAAAAAAGCCGTATCGTACTCATCTGCCTCGATTACAAAGTACTTGGATTCGCCCAATCTCGCAGAAAAATCAAAATTCTCCGGCACACCTCCAATCAAGAATCCTGGCTGTAATCCTGCATGCTCAAGGATCCACGCCAGCATGCTAGTCGTTGTAGTCTTGCCATGAGTGCCCGCTACCGCCAATACCCAGCGTTGTTGCAAAACATGATCATGCAACCACGCAGGCCCGGAGGTATAGGGTATATAGTTGTTTAGTAAGTATTCGGCAATCTCATTACCGCGCGCCATGACATTACCAACAATTATTTGATCTGGCATTGGATAGAGGTGATCAGCAGAATAGCCAGCATTGACCTCGATACCTGCCATTTCAAGCTGAGTGCTCATAGGCGGATAAACATCCACATCTGAACCAGATACTTCATGACCTAATTGCTTAGCAATAATCGCCAAGCTTCCCATGAAGGTGCCACAAATACCAAGAATATGTATGTGCATTAAGTGGAAGTATTGCCAGCTAAAAACAAACTAAAAATAAAATTGCCTAATAAAGCGTAGCTTACACTGAGCGCTAGGCCAAAACCCATCTGCGATGACAATGCCTTACTAAAAATATACCCATATACAATTACTGCCCATATAAAAAGCGCAAAAATTGTGAGGCTAAAAAATATTTGTGCAATTTCACCCAACTTTAAATAGGTCAAGGAGTAAAAACTAGGGATCGACATTGTAGTAATAATGGCATCCGCCCCTAACATTGCGCTAAAGGTTTGCAAAAAACGCTCTGGCTTCTTAAGCAGTAATAGCTTTGTAAATAAAAATGAGAAAAACAATATCGCAATACTTGAAAGACCTGCAAAACTCACACTGTAATCAATGGAACCTATATATACCGAAACAGAAAAGCTTATCGCCGCCACCAACCCTAGCAAGACATAAGAATGTGGTAATTTTTCTGGCCCCTCTCGCAATAAACAAATATTGAAAAGTGTTTTTAAATATTTATGCATTATTTAGAAAAGTCACAGTAGCTATTCACTAAGCCTGCAAAAACCCATACACCCCTCGCTTAGAGGGCGCCATCATCCACTCACGAAGATGATCAATTTCAGGCGTACCATCCAGGCTTTCAACATCACCACCTTCTCGCAAATGCCTAAATACCTGCTCTAATTTTCGATAACGCCCACCTTTCACACCTGCACGCCGTAGGCCAATCGTATTTAAACGATAATGACGCACTGGGTCACCACCCAATAAACAATAGGGCATAACGTCTTTTCGCACCGGCGTATAACCCGCAATCATCGATAAGGTACCAATGCGTATAAATTGATGTGTACCCACATGCCCCCCCAAATTGGCTTTATCACCAATTGCAATATGACCGCTCAATCCCACATAAGCAGTTAACACCACTTCATTTCCTAATTGGCAATCATGCGCTACGTGCGCGTAGCTCATCAAATAACAATTGGAACCAATACGTGTTGGTATTTCTGGATTTGTAGAACGATGCACCGTGCAGTTCTCTCGAATGATATTTTTATCACCAACCTCAAGCCAGGTCTCTTCACCGGTAAACGAAATGTCTTGAGGCAGACCTCCCAGAACGACTTGCGCATGCAACTGATTCCCCACACCCAGCCTCACAAACGAGTGCACAACACATTGCGGCCCAATTTCGGTGCCTGACTGAATCACCACATGATCTTCAATCACGCTATAGGGACCAATTTTTACATCTGTATCGATTTCTGCCTTCGGCGAAACAACAGCAGTAGGATGAATATTTGGCAAGTTGGACTACTTAATCTAAAGGGTAAGAATAAGCTTAATTTTATAGAAAAATTTAGCTTAGTTCTTGTTATTTTATGTTCACATTATATTTATGCCCATGTGGCTGACTTTTTTTGTATTTTAGCAAAATATTGCTCAATCGCATCAATCAATTTTTGTTGTTCCAGGTTAGTCGAGCCCTCAATTTCAGCAACTTTTCGCATAAAAGATAGCACTGAACTCACTTGTGAATCTAAAAACCTAGAGCTACTTAGTTGTAGAATTTCATTGCTATTTTCGATCAGACAGATTTCTTCTCTAAGTAGATGAGAATTTGCAAGCAGCTGATCAGAAGCCTGGTCTGAGCTTAAGTGAAAATCATTCTCAAGTGATTGATAGTAAAAAGCGCTTGTTTTTCTTAGCACTCATTTCACCTTCGCACTTGGCAACTCGCAACAATATAGAGCGGCTACATCGAGTGGTTCTGATAACGACGACGCCAAAGGAATGGATTTAAGGAACCAATATCAAACCCAGATTTATATACTGCAACCATGGCCCAACATAAGCCGCCCAATGCTGCAATTATACTTAGTAAAAAGCGCATGTATTTCTACCAACAAACTACTTGCTCATCATTCCTTAAGAGCAAATTTATAATTACACTTTATTAACATGCCCTGAAATATATACTATCCAATCTTTTTGACTATCCTCTTTAAATTCTATGAATTCCAGTCCGACAACATAGCGCACTTGAGAAGCACGACTCACGGAAACTACTCTCGTACAACAATGAATTTTTTTCGCACTCCCAGTATTTTTAGGCACCTTGATATTGACTTTTGCGGCGATATTCTCTCCAGGTGTAACTTGTATATATCGATTCAGAATTCGGGCCGCTGACGGCCCTTCGCAATCTATGCGTATTCCGGCCAGCGAAACCTCACTAGAGACTGCTTCTTCTATGGTGTAGCCATTCACTTCTATTTCGACGGGTAACTTAGCTCGGTAACGCGCTGCCGCCCTGCGCTCATTCTTCATGTTCTGCACTATATTCGAACTCGGTTGCGGAATTGAAGTTTGTAAGGACTCAAACATGAATAGACTATCCAATATGCATTATCAGTGTCAATCCAGTTCATCCCTCAATAATGCCAGTAAGTCACTTTCAGTTAATATTTGCACACCCAGTGCATCAGCCTTAGTTAATTTTGAACCTGGATTAGCCCCCGCTACTACTGCCGTGGTTTTCTTCGATACACTACTTGTCACTTTTGCGCCCAATGCTTTAAGGCGTGTTGCAGCATCTACACGATTAAGACTTTCCAAGCTACCCGTAAGCACATAAGTATGGCCTGTAAGCGGTTTGTTTTGATTTTTAGATTCAACTTTTTTCTCCCACGCAACGCCAATGCTAATAAGCCCGTTGATGACTTCTTGATTATGCGCCTGCTTGAAAAATGCAGTAATATTTTGCGCGACGACAGGACCTACATCCGCTACTTCCATCAGCTTCTCAGTATTAGCGGACATCAAAGAATTTTGATCTTGAAAATAATCTGCAAGCGATGCAGCAGTGGCTTCACCAACTTCACGAATCCCTAAAGCATAGATAAAACGAGAGAAAGTGGTTTTTTTACTTTCCTCAATTGCCGCTAATAAGTTGTCTGTGGACTTGGCTCCCATGCGTTCCAGCGCCAAAACTTTTCCCTTATCCAAATGGTATAAATCATTTACGCTAGAGATCAGCTCTGCTTCAACAAGTTGATCGGCTAGCTTGTCCCCCAAGCCTTCTATATCCATTGCCGCGCGTGAAGCAAAGTGTTTGATGGCACCTTTACGTTGCGCCGCACAATACAACCCTCCACTGCAGCGAATAACAGCTTCACCTTCAATTTGTACTACGTCAGATTTACATTCGGGGCATTTTTTTGGCGCCTGAACAGATTTATTACGTTTAACTCCAGGCTTTAGTACCGTTTTGACCACTTCTGGGATCACATCACCTGCACGCCTTATGATGACTTCATCACCCTCACGCACATCTTTACGATGCATCTCATCCATATTGTGCAAGGTGGCATTACTTACTGTCACACCCCCTACAAAAACAGGCTCTAATTTAGCCACAGGAGTGAGCGCCCCAGTACGGCCTACTTGAAATTCAATTTGCAGCACTTTAGTCACTACCTCTTGCGCAGGAAACTTATGCGCAACTGCCCAACGCGGTGCACGCGAGATGAATCCAAGCTCATTCTGCAGTGCTAAATTATTCACTTTATAAACCACACCATCTATTTCATAATCCAGAGAATCTCTTACATCTAAAATTCGTCTATAAAAATTCAAACACCCCCTGAAGCCAGGCACCAGCTCAATTTCTGGACATACTTTTAGACCTAACTCTCTTAAAAATCCCAACGACTCGTATTGCGTGACAATAGGCGTGGATTGATCAATATCTGTGGCGCTATAGAAATAAATATCTAAAGGCCGTCTTGCAGTATTGTGCGGATCAAGTTGACGCAAACTACCCGCAGCTGCATTTCTTGGGTTCACAAAGGTTTTTTCGCCTGCACGTCGCGCTTGTGCATTTAATTTTTCAAAGCCTTTCTTAGGCATAAATACTTCGCCGCGCACCTCTAGTTTCTTTGGCATGTCTTGATGTTCACGCAAGCGCAATGGTATAGATTTGATAGTACGAATATTTTCCGTAATATCTTCACCTGTCATACCATCACCACGCGTTGCACCTCTAACCAGTAACCCATCCTCATAAATTAAGCTTACCGCCAATCCATCTAGCTTTGGCTCCGCTGTGTAATCAATATTGATATCTCTTTTTAGACGGTCTTTAATTCGAATTTCAAAAGCTTCTAATTCATCTTCATGAAACACATTTCCCAGGGATAACATGGGCACCTGATGCGACGCAGAAAGAAAAACATCTAGCGGCTGCGCACCTACACGCTGGGTAGGTGAATCTTTTGTAATTAAGCTTGGATGAGCAGCCTCAAGCTTTTGCAATGCGCGCATAAGCTTGTCATATTCAACATCAGGGATGGAGGGCTCATCCAAGACATAATAAGAGTAATTATGTTGCCGAATTTCTTCGCGCAACTTTGTGAGCTTATTTTTAACAGAGTCAGCCATTACACCTTTATCAGCTTACCTAAGGATTAAGATGCTATGAATTCAAGCACCCAAATACGCATGGATGCTACAAATTAGTCTTTAGCGCGACGCGAATATTTTAAACTAAACAGCTGCACTTCTTCTTGCAAATGCGCAATAGTTTGTGGGCTTAAGCGACTACGTGATTCATCCAGCAAATCGCCATTTAAGCGATCGCCCATTTTTTTGGCAGCTTCCAACATAATATTGAACGCCTTCAAACCCTCTTCAGGCCCAGGAAGATGCATAACAAAACTAATTCCGGGTGTTTCAAATTCGTCCATAGTATCCAAATTAAAGGTGCCAGGTTTAACCATATTCAAAACACTATATAACGCTTGTTTGCCACTAAATCGTTCAATATTTTTATGAAAAATTCGCAAGTCGTCATATTCAAGATCAAGTTCTTCCGCAAGGTTAACAATACCTTTGCCTTTAAGCTTTTGCGGTGGCTTTGCAACAACATGCAAGACCACTAGCTTCTCTTCTTTTATTTCTTCTATGTCGGGCTTTTGCGGATCTAACAAGCTAGGTTGGTGTTTAAATGTAGATTTTTTTATCCTAGGTGATTCAGCGATGTCTTCACGCACCAACTCACTGATGTCACTCAACTCTTCGTGCACTTCGGCTTCGATCTCGCTTCTAACTTTACCTAAATCTGTTTCTACCGTCGGATCTAATTCAAGTGGATCGGACAAACCATTGGTTTCAAAATTAAACTCATCATCTTCTCGCCTATACGCAGAACGTCTTGATTTACCAAAGAAATACAGCGCGATTAACACCGCAAATCCAATCAGTAATAGTGCTATACGTAGTTCTACTGCCATAGGCTTCGCGTGGTCACGCGCAAATAATCAATGTTAGATAAGAAATTATGAAGCGGCGGCCATTTCTGCTGCTTTTTCAACATCAACCGATACAATGCGCGATACACCGGGCTCATTCATAGTGATCCCCACCAATTGATTAGCATATTCCATGGTATTTTTATTATGTGTGATGTAGATAAATTGCACCCGATCACTCATGTCTTTTAGTAGCTCACAAAAGCGAGTGATATTCGCATCATCTAAAGGCGCATCGACCTCATCCAATAGACAGAATGGAGCGGGATTAAGTTCAAATAATGAAAACACCAAGGCAACTGCTGTCAATGCCTTTTCCCCCCCAGACATTAACTGAATTGACGAAAGTCTTTTCCCCGGTGGACGCACCATGATCGACACACCAGTAGTTAGTAAGTCATCGCCGGTCATTTCTAAATAAGCTTTACCACCGCCAAATAAGCGTGGATACATCACTTGCATCTGGTTATTAACACTTTCAAAGATGTCTTTAAATCGATCTTTAGTTTCTTTATCTATCTTTTGGATTGCATTCTCGAGCGTCTCCAAGGCATTGGTTAAATCTTCATACTGACGATCTAAATATTCTTTGCGCTCACTATGCTCTTCATATTCACCAATGGCTGCGAGATTAATTGGCCCTAAGCGTGTAATTTTACGCTCTAGTAACTGCGTTTTTTCTTCCCACACACTCAGCGTGGCCTCTTTATCCATCTGCTCTAATAATGAGTCTAGTGAAATCCCATACTCATCTATTTGTTCTTTTAGCGTCGCACCGCGTACATTTGCTTCCTGCCAAGCAAGTTGTAATTCATTCAACTCAACCCTCAACTCCTCAAGGTTGCGCTGCACTACAACATTATTTTCTTGTTTTGCGCGAATCGACGCTTCTGTTGCCTGCACAACTCCCCGCGCATCCGACAAGCTATGCTCAATTTTAACGCGCTGATCAACAAAATCTTTCAACTGCGCGCTTAATTGTTCAAGTGGAGCGCTTCCATCCTGGATGGACATTTGCAAAGATTCACTACGTTGTTGCAATTGTTGGGATTGCTCTCTCATCCGCGTTAGTGAATTTTGTGTTGCAGTTAACGCACTTCGATACGATTCCAAATTAAGCGCCAGCTTATGCGCAGATTCACGTCGTTCCACTTCTTGGCTACGTGCGCCATCCAAATGGAATGTGGTGTCATTGCGCTGTTTAACTAAAATCTCTCGCTCACCACTAAACCTCTTTAGCACTGATTCGGCCTCTTGTTTAGCGTCAATCGACTCATCCATTTCTTCTTTTGCTTTCTTGATCTGACGATTAACTTCTTCAAGATAATCTTGCAGCTGTTCCTCTTGCCTCAAGACATGCTCTTGTTCATTCTCCCAACCCACCATTTCAGCCTCAGCCTGCGCATGTTGTTTTTGTGCGTCAGCATAACTGGATTGAATGCGGTCCCTTTCATTTTCATTTTCATATAGCTCGCGCTGGCATGTTTCCAATTCGGAAACTAATTTTGTGATCTGTTCTTCTTGCGCCGTTACTTCTTTTTCTAATAAATGTATTTCACCTTTGCGTTGCAATACATTGCCCTTATTTGCTGCAATGCGTGAAATCCGCAACCAATTTCCTCCCATCCATACACCGTCTTTAGTAATAACGGACTGGCCAGATTCAAGGGTCTCTCGCTTTTTAACTGCACTGGAAATATCTTTGGCAACAAATACCCTGCCTAGCATCTCGCTCAAATCAACAGGCGATGTCACCTTTGCAACTAAAGTACCTTCTATTATCGCCGCCTGATTAGCTCCACTTTGGTCTAACACCATTAAGCGTCCCGTCTTAATACTGTCAAGAGAACTAGCCGTTTGTTCAATATCCTTAACACAAACCGCTTCTAGATAATCACCGAGAATAGTTTCAACCGCCGCTTCCCACCCTGGCTCAGTTTTAATCTTGTCCATCAAACGCGGTGCTTTGCTAAGTCCTTTATGCTCCAGCCACTTGCTTACCGCTTGCCCTTCATCACCCAGTACGACTCTCTGCAATGCCTGCAAAGAAGCCAATTGCGCTTGTATGGATTGTAATTTTTCGCGCGCGCGCTCCAACTGCGCAGCAAGTGCTTGCCCGGTGTCACGTCCCACGCTGATTTTCTCATTCAAATCTTGCATCTTAGGAGAAATAACTTTCAATGTAGTGCTCGTTTCATCAACACGAGAAATTAAATCTTTAGACTCAAGCGTCTCTTTGTGTTTGCCAAACTGATGCTGGTCCTCAAGCAATTTATATTTGCGGTCATCCAGTTGCTGAAGACGCTCGTTAAGATACTCAATACGCGAAGCTTCAACTTCTACTGTTTGCGTTGGCTCTGCAACCTTTGACGTCAGCACTTCCCAAGCCGCTTGCCAAGATGCCATTCTTGATTCCGCTTCGCTAAGTTTCTGGGTATTTGAATTTAATTCTTCACGTGCAACATGCAACAGCGGTTCAGTTTCTCGTATCTTAACCTCTAACTCCGCTGCTTTTGATTGTTCATCATTTAGGGCTTGCTCAGCTTGTACCCAAGCTTGCTGCACTTCTTTTAGTTCTTCGTCATAACGACTATTCAGCTCTTTCACATGATGAATAGATTGTTCAACACGAGATATTTCGCCGCCAAGCTTGTAATAATTACCTTGAATGTCGTTAAATTTTTCAGTCTCTTCAGCATGCTGCTGACGCAAATCTTCAATCTCGGCTTCGATGCCACGGATCTCAGCCACCACTTTTTCGATTTCAGTTTGCTTATGTTCTGAAGCTCGCTTGCGCGCCTGCACTTCTTGTTGTTGCTCTTGCCAACGCAACGCCAGTAACTCAGTTTTCGCTTGGCGCTCTTCGGCCTTTAACACCTTATAACGTTCTGCAGCCTTTGCTTGTCGCTGCAAATGCTCAATTCGTTTCGCAATCTCTTCGATTACATCGTTAAGCCGATCTAAATTTTCACGGGTATGACGGATACGAGTTTCAGTCTCACGACGTCGTTCTTTATATTTGGAAATTCCAGCCGCTTCTTCTAGATAGATCCGCAGCTCATCGGGCTTAGCATCAATCAGTCTTGAGATCATGCCCTGCTCAATAATCGCGTAACTATGCGGACCCAAACCGGTGCCTAAGAAAAGACCTACAATGTCTTTACGCCGGCACTTCGTACCATTTAAATAGTATTTTGATTGCCCATCACGGATCACCTGACGGCGCACCGAAATCTCCGCGAAGGATGAATACTCGCCACCTAGCTTGCCATCACTATTATCAAACATTAGTTCTATAGACGCTTGCCCTACAGGCTTACGCGAAGAGGAACCATTGAAAATCACATCTTCCATGGTGTCACCACGGATATGCTTACTGCTCTCACCCATCACCCAGCGAACGGCATCAATAATATTGGATTTCCCACAGCCATTGGGGCCAACGATACCGACCATAGAAGTTGGAAAAACCAGCGTCGTCGGATCGACAAATGACTTGAATCCCGACATTTTGATTGAACTGAGCCGCATCTATACTATTTCGCTAGAATAGGCTTATTCATTAATTGAGACATTAGAACCAATGACAAATAACCATAAACAACATTTAGAAACATTTGAAAATCCGCAACTTGATATCGACTATACAATTCGTATGACCATTCCAGAATTTACCTGCTTGTGCCCACTGACAGGCCAACCTGATTTTGCCGAATTATCAATTGAATATGTTCCAGATAAATTATGTGTAGAGCTTAAAGCACTGAAATTATATGTCACGTCTTTCCGTGACAAAGGTGCATTTCATGAAGCAATCACTAATGAAATTTTAAGCGATATTGCTTCATTGCTAAAGCCCCGATTTATTCGCATCACAGCAGACTTTAACGTCCGCGGCGGTATTTATACACAAGTAATTGCGGAACATCGACATCCAGATTGGCATTCACAGCCACCTGTGGTTCTTCCTAATTCACTTTAAGTGCTGTATTCAACATTAAGATTTAAAATAAAATCTTGTGATGATTTTTCAAATAACTAAAGGAGCTTCTTATGTCATTAAAGGCTTTGGTTTATTAAAGCTCGAAGGCGTCAAACGCTATGTCGTGATACCCACACTGATAAATATTATTTTATTTGCGGGCGCGATTTGGTATGGAACGGAACAATTCGACAGCTTATTAGATCAATATTTGCCCAGTTGGCTTGAGTGGTTAGAATTTGTACTGTGGCCACTATTCGTCATTGCCAGCCTATTGATCGTATTTTTTGCTTTCACGCTGGTCGCCAATATTTTTGGTGCGCCCTTCAATGGCGTGCTAGCAGAAAAGATTGAGGCACAGCTAAGCCAACAAAAACTCAGTTATGATGAGGGTTATTTAAATCTGCTGCGCGGTGCACGCATTGGCATTGCGAATGAATTTAAAAAACTTCTCTATATCGCAGTACGTATTCTCCCATTACTGCTGCTATTTATTATTCCAGGATTAAATATTTTAGCGCCATTCATATGGTTTGCTTTTTGCGCATGGCTGCTAGCGATTGAATACTTAGACTACCCAATGGGAAATAGTAACCTACCATTCAAACAACAAATTTTATTACTAAAAGAAAACCGTTTTCTATGCTTAGGATTTGGCATGGCCATATTGTTTATGACGATTACCCCAATACTGAATTTTTTTGCAATGCCTGTAGGGGTTGCTGCAGCCACGGCCCTTTGGATAGATGAACTAAAACAGTATCAAGCCGCTATTCCAGCAACGCAGGATAAATTAGACCAGAATCACAATAATGCCTTGTGAGTAGTAAATTTACACCGAACTTAATTTACCGATTATCGCTCTAATTAATCAGTAGCACGCCATTTGTTTAGGTAATTCATGCCACTAATCAAAGCCGCATGATGCTTTAAACATAGGCTAGGCAGAATAGAAGCTAATCATTGATGATATTTCAAGGAGACGGAATATGGAAGATGAACTCCTTATGGCAAGAGCTAAACGAGAAGCCAACAAGATGGTAGCTTATTTCATGCAACAACAAAATGGATTGTGGTACTTGATTTCCGCAATATCGCAAATGCCACATTTCGAAGATCATTACCAAGAAGCTATACGCAAACGACTATGCAAAAAAGCTTCGTCCTTATACCATCACTCAACATTAGAAGTTAGATAAAAATTTCACGCGTTAAATTGCAAGACCTTTCTCTATGATGCTTTCGTAGTATTTACGTTGCTCTTCGCCACTATCTCCTCCTTTAAATATTAGCGCCCCAGAACTATAAGTAGAGCCAAAAGAAGCTGCCGCCGTTATTGCTTGTGCCAAACCTGATAGAAGCTCTTCATCAGAAAGTATCGATAGTGGATGAATGAACGCACTCCAGATTATTCCATTAGCTATGCAGTAGCGCACATCCAGTGCAGAATCAAAATTCGCCTGCATTAAACGCAACAATTCATCATCCTCAACATCTTTAACTTGCACAATTGGAACAATTACACGCATGCGATCTGCATTTTCATCTGTAATTACTTGCGCGCGAATGCTTTCAAATTGCATCGTCCATAAACCCAAGCGACCCTCAAGGTTTGGATCTACCCGTTGCAATAGGTCATGCAAACGAGCGTTATCCATCAGCTCTGCATACGAATCTATTTCAGGAGCAGCTTCACTATCTTCGCCTGCAGCAATGACCGATATACTCATTGTTAAAAGAAGAAATATACATTTAATAAATATTTTCATTTAGCGACACCTTTTAAACTTTTTACAGCAGGCAACTTTAATTTATTAAGCTTGCCAATCGCTTAATTCCTATTTTTAAATTCTCTAGGTTCGTAGTGTAGGCAAACCGCACATGCTGCTTTGCACCCACGTTTCCAAAATCGATGCCTGGTGTAAAGGCGACATGCTTTTCTCTCAAAACCTTACAAGAAAATTTATAGCTATCTTCACAAAAAGCAGAGCAATCTGCATATATATAAAATGCCCCTTCGGGCTGCACGCGTATTCCAAATCCTATTGATTCTAAAGCACCGACCAAATAATCCCGCCGTTGTCTAAATTCTTCGCGGCGCTCAATTAGGATCTTCCGTGTATCGTCTTGAAATGCGGCCAGTGCAGCATACTGACCTAAAGTGGGTGCTGCTAAAAATGTATGTTGCGCGAGTTTATTTATCTCACTTAAATATTGTTTGGGCGCCACAATCCATCCTACACGCCAACCCGTCATTCCGTAAAACTTAGAAAAACTATTGATGACAAATGTGTTTTCATTCATACCTACAGCGGAAGATGGCGCACGTGAATACACCAACCCGTGATAAATTTCATCGACCAACAAAAACACGCTCTTGTCGGCACAAAAATCTGCGATTTTTTGCAATTGCTCATCTGCAATAATAGTTCCCGTTGGATTCGAAGGACTGGCAATTAAAACGGCATTAATCGACTCATGCCAATGCTGTACAAGCAAATCGAGATTCAATTGCCAAGCTGAATCTTCATTCACTGGGATGTGTAAAACCGTACCCCCCAATAAACGCACTAAGTTATGCGTACTGGGATAAGTTGGATCTGCCATCGCGACATGGTCTTTGTCAGATACCATAAGGCTTAAAACCAACTGCAAAGCTAACGCTGACCCAGGTGTGATAATGATTTGTTCTGGCTCCACCGCAACCTGATATTCACGCATATAATGATCGGCAATCGCCTCTCGCAAGGCAGGCAAGCCTAATGTCGGAGTGTAGTGTGTAATCCCTGCCTGTAACGCGGCAACGCCAGCGGCAACAATGGGCGCAGGTGTAGAAAAATCGGGCTCACCCATCTCCATATGAATCACAGAGTGCCCTTGAGCCTCAAGCTTTTTGGCCTCCGCCATTAAACTCATGACATGAAACGACTCTACCCGCTCAAGACGTTGTGAAATCCTGCATTTAGCCATGTAGGGATCCTAGCATGGCGTCTGACTAACGGTGCAAATTTATAA
>JAPUHH010000211.1 GCA_027297825.1 Gammaproteobacteria bacterium | reverse complement strand
TTTTTTCAATCTGCTGCGACGACCAAGGCGCTGAAAATAATGCCAAATAGAACAATGCAAATACCAGAGGCAATATAATCAAACTTGCGCATTTCACTAAGCCAAACGAACTTACGCCGCTGGCTTTAATGGCATAAATTTCACTATCTCGATACAGACGACCCAGTGTTAACATCACTGTGATAAGCAAAGCAAATGGCGCCAACAAAATCGCTGAATTTAAAATGCCGAGACTAAGTATTGAAAGCACCACATCGGCTGGCAACTTACCATCCATCACTCTTGCGAGTAAGCTAATGAATGATTTGCTCACGATAACCACAAGCAAAACAACGCTTACCGCAATAAAAGTTAGTGTAAGTTCTCTTGAGAAGTAACGATTTAATGTAGAAAACACGCAGCTGTTCTCAATCAATGAACCTAAGTCTGTTAGTTACAAACGTCATAATTTTAGCAATAATCAACAAAACACAATCGTTAAGTATAGAGGAGACCCATGGACTACATCGCAAAAACCACAACCATAGACAAAGAAGCCACTGGGTGTGTAATTGTAGGCATATTCAAACCAAAACGTCTAAGTGATTCGGCAAAAAAGTTAGACAAACTTTACCACGGAATTATCTCTAAAATTTGTCAGCGTGGCGCTATGAATGGCAGCTTAGGGCGTGTTACGACCTTATACAATCCAAGTCGTAGCAAACATGACTGTATAGTATTGGTGGGTTGTGGCAAGCAAGACGACTTCACCATCAGTGCTTTTCAACGCGCACTGTCTGCTGCTGCAATTGAGGTAAACAAATCCAATGTCAGTAGTGCAATCAATTGCTTAATTGAACTGCCCGTAAAAGACGCAGATCTATTAGGCAAAGTGCAAGCTAGTGTGCTCTCGATTGAAAATTCTATTTACCGCTATAGCGAAACCAAGCCAAAAGCGGCAAGAAACAAGTCACGTTTAAAGAAAATGAAATTTCTTGCCCATACACGCGATGACCTAACTGATATTCATGAAGGACAAGAGTTTGGGCAAGCCATTGCAAGTGGCATGAACCTCGCCAAAGAATTAGGCAATTTGCCCGGCAATATTTGCACTCCAACTTATCTTGCGGAACAAGCTAAAACCTTAGCCAAAGGCAATCGAAAAATACGTGTCACGGTAGTTGAAGAAGCACAGATGAAAAAATTAGGCATGGGGGCATTGCTTTCGGTTTCTAATGGAAGCGTCGAACCTGCAAAATTGGTCAGCATAGAATATAACGGCGATGAACCAGGTGAACGTCCTATCGTACTGGTTGGCAAAGGTATTACTTTTGATACCGGTGGAATTTCAATAAAACCCGGTGCCAGCATGGACGAAATGAAATTTGATATGTGTGGAGCGGCCAGCGTATTAGGAACGATGAAGGCTTGTAGTGAACTGGATCTACCTTTAAATGTAGTCGGTGTAATTGCCTGTGCTGAAAATATGCCTGGCGGCAGAGCCACCAAACCAGGCGATGTAGTTACCACCATGTCGGGCCAGACAGTGGAGATTTTAAATACCGATGCAGAAGGCCGCTTGGTGCTTTGTGACGCACTCACCTATATTGATAAATTCAAACCTGAAGCGGTAATTGATATCGCTACACTAACCGGTGCATGCGTTGTAGCCCTAGGCCATATACCTTCAGGTTTAATGAGCAATGATGACGAACTCGCTAAAGAACTAATAGCCGCAGGACAACTCGCGGGGGATCGCACTTGGCAGTTACCACTGTGGGATGATTATCAATCTTCTCTAGATAGCAACTTTGCCGATATTGCTAATATCGGCGGTCGCTGGGGAGGAACCATTACCGCCGCATGTTTTCTAGCTAGATTTACCAAGAAGTATCGCTGGGCACATTTAGATATCGCGGGTGTCGCATGGCATAGCAGTGGGAAACAAAAAGGTGCAACTGGCCGGCCAGTACCTTTGCTCACTGAATACCTGTTGCATCAAGCGTATGAGTTTTAGCCCACATGCCTAAGATTGATTTTTACGTCACCAAAAATACTTCTCCACAATTCGCCTTGCGCACGGCATGCAGAATTGCGGAAAAAGCTCATCAGGCCGGCCTTAGAGTACATATACAGACACGTAATGATAGTGATACACAAACACTCGACACACTGCTTTGGACGTTCCGTGATAGAAGCTTCATTCCTCACGAAATTTACCCTACCTCAGCTGTGACTTGCCCGGTGACCATTGGTACCGAAAATGGTCCAGCTGAGGCAGAGATATTAATCAATACTTCTGACCAAGTTCCTGAAAATACAAAGAATTATCAAAGAATTGCAGAAATTATCGATCATCAAACTGAATCTATTCACGCTGGTCGCGAACGTTATCGCTTTTATCGTGAGCAAGGCTTTGAGCCCCAACACCATGAAGTATCCTCCAGCTAATAGAATGAGGAAATTCAAGCTGCTATGGATGGAAACAGCGCCAAAGATGTGCCGATACTGGATCGCTTGGTAGACATTCCGAGTGCTAAGCCCCAGACAGCACCAGCCACATCGCCACAATCACCTACTACGCTCACGAAACCTGCTTTAGCTTCGACACAGGGTGCGGTTCACAGCCCCGTAAATAGTGTAACGCCACAAGAAGTAGGTGCCCCTTACAATCGCCGTATCGATAAGTCTAAGTTTGAGATTGAATTAACTGCAATCGTTAGTCAAATCATGAGAGAACACATCAACAATGCAAGCGAACAAATTGTTCAAGAAGTATTGCGTGAGGTTCGGGCCAGACTACCTGGACAAAGAAAAATTTAAACCTCTTCTAGGGACCCTTTGAGCCCTATTATTTAACACTGCCGCTATTGATGTATTCGTAAGCTTCATACGAGGCGCGAATGCTTGCGTGAAGAACTTGCAAGTGCAAGCCAGATCACTGCATCATACGCGCTCACAACAACCCATCTACTATTTAACACTCAACTATATACTGCGTCATGGATAAGACTTATCAGCCTTCAAATATTGAACAAAAATGGTATCAATTTTGGAAAAGTAACAACTACTTCTCGCCATCTGGAAAAGACAGCCAAGCCTACTGCATCATGATCCCACCACCCAATGTAACGGGTACGTTGCATATGGGCCATGCCTTTAACAACACCTTGATGGATTGTTTAACTCGTTACCATCGTATGTCGGGTCACAATACGCTATGGCAACCCGGCACGGATCATGCCGGCATTGCAACGCAAATGGTGGTTGAAAGACAACTCAATGCTGAAGGAGTAACACGCCACGATTTAGGCCGAGAAAAATTTATCGAAAAAGTTTGGCAGTGGAAAGAACAATCTGGCAATGACATTTACAGCCAACTAGAGCGCATGGGCTCATCTTTGGATTGGTCACGTGACCGCTTCACCATGGATGAAGATCTATCCGAGGCCGTTAAGCAAGTTTTTGTAAAACTCTACGAAGAAGAATTAATTTATCGCGGCAAACGTTTAGTCAACTGGGACCCAAAACTACAGACCGCAGTTTCGGATTTAGAAGTTATTTCCGAAGAAGAAAACGGTCACATGTGGCATCTACGCTACCCCCTTGTAGATTGCACCAGGGCAGATGGCAGCGATCATCTAACTGTGGCAACGACAAGACCTGAAACCATGTTGGGTGATAGCGCCGTCGCAGTACACCCAGAAGATGAGCGTTACCAAAACCTGATTGGAAAAATGGTCAAGCTGCCGTTAACCGATCGTAAAATTCCAGTGATAGCAGATGAATACGTCGACCCTGAATTTGGATCAGGTTGCGTAAAAATTACTCCTGCGCATGATTTCAATGACTATGAGGTGGCTCTACGTCATGACTTACCACAAATTAATATTTTTACCCTTGATGCAAAAATTAGTGATCAAGCACCTGTTGCTTATCAAGGCTTAGATCGTTATGAAGCACGTAAAAAAATCGTTGCCGACTTAAAAGCACAAGACCTTCTTGAGGCGGTAAAAACCCATAAACTAGTGGTACCTCGAGGTGATCGTTCTGGCACAGTTGTGGAACCCTACCTAACAGATCAATGGTATGTAAAGATTCAACCCCTTGCCGATCCTGCAATTAAAGCGGTTGAGGATGGTGACATCCAATTTGTGCCTGAGAATTGGAGCAAGACTTATTTTGAATGGATGCGTAACATTCAAGACTGGTGTATCAGCCGCCAACTGTGGTGGGGTCATCGCATCCCCGCCTGGTATGACGAAGATGGAAACATCTATGTAGCGGAAGATGAAGCCGCGGTGCGAAAAAAATACCAGCTGGATGCAGACTTTGCACTCAGACAAGATGAAGATGTTTTAGATACTTGGTTTTCTTCCGCACTGTGGCCATTTTCTACTTTAGGCTGGCCAGAGAAAACGGATGCGTTAAAAACCTTTTACCCAACCTCAGTTTTAATTACCGGTTTTGACATTATTTTCTTCTGGGTTGCACGCATGATCATGATGGGCCTCAAGTTCATGGATGATGTTCCATTCCACAGAATATATATCCATGGCCTAGTGCGAGATGCCGATGGGCAAAAAATGTCTAAATCCAAAGGCAACGTATTAGACCCGATCGATATTATTGACGGCATCGATCTCGAAGCATTGGTTGAAAAGCGCACCACGGGACTGATGCAACCCGAGATGGCGGCAAAAATTGAAAAGTCGACACGCAAACAATTTCCCGATGGCATCAAAGCTTATGGCACCGATGCCCTGCGATTCTCCTTTGCTGCACAAGCCTCCACCGGGCGTGATATTAAATTCGATTTAAACCGCATCGAAGGTTATCGAAATTTCTGCAACAAGCTGTGGAATGCCACGCGCTTTGTACTCATGAATACGGAAGACAAAGATATTGCCAAACAAATAGACATACAAAAACTCACCTTGGCAGACCGCTGGATCCTAAGCAAACAACAAGAGGTCATCAACCTCACCCATAAGCATTTAGAAAATTATCGTTTTGATCTAGCAGCACAAGCGCTATATGAATTTGCTTGGCATGAATTTTGTGACTGGTATGTAGAGCTGTGCAAACCGATTTTATTTAAAGATGATGTCGAGGAAAACATTAAACAAAATTCTCGTCGCGTACTATTAGAGGTATTAGAAACATTATTACGACTGTTACACCCCATCACTCCATTTTTAACAGAAGAAATTTGGCAACCAATAGCAAGACAATTAGAAATTCCAGGCGGCACCATCTCATTACAACCTTTTCCGCTTAGCAATAACGATTATGTCGATGCCAGCAGCCTGCAAGAACTAGATTGGTCGAAAGAATTCATTAACGGCGTGCGTAAGATTCGTGCAGAAATGGATATCCCGCCCGGCAAGCCTCTTTCTGTGCTAATACAAAATTGGTCCGCACAAGACCAACGCCATTATAAAAATAGCCAACGCTATATTCGTGGCTTAGCAAAACTTGAAAATATAAAGTGGTTGCAAGAAGAAGACGCGCCAGAATCTGCCACCGCACTCGTGGGCGAAATGAAAATACTTATACCACTCGCAGGGCTCATTAACAAAGATGCAGAGATTTCACGCCTTGGAAAAGAAATTAAAAAATTAGAATCAAATCTAGAAAAAAGTAACGCAAAGTTAATCAATCCAAACTTCGCCAGCAAAGCCCCTAAAGAAATAGTAGAGAAAGAGCAGATTCGTGCAAACGATATGCAAAAATCTTTAGAGCAATTAAAAGAGCAGTTAGAAAAAATTCGAGGCCTATAACTATCAGTATGCTTCAGAGCCCTTTTCTATCAAGAGCTTGTATTCTCATTTGAGTAGAATGCGAATTCTCTCTTGACCGAACTCTATAATATCGCCTGAAACAATCTTCTTTCGCTTTCTAGTTTCCATATCTCCGTTCACCAAAACTCGCCCTTCAGCAATAACAGATTTGGCCTCACCGCCACTGGTAACCATACTTTCGAATTTGAGGATTTTATAGAGTTCAACAGGGACCTGTGAGACTTCGACTTCTCTCATCTTAAAACCGACACATTTTCCATTACACTTGAATATGTATAAGAGATTTCAATAGAAATTAAGCTTTATCGATATATGGAATTTATAATTTCACCAGTTCATCACAGCTATATAAATAACATAACAGCAGGCTCGCTTTACAACGCTGCCTGACTGTTATTGTTATGTGTGCCTAGGCACGATTAGCTGAGTAGTACAATCAGATTGCCACAACCTTGTTTGCACATGGCCCTTTTTGGCCTTGCCCTACTTCATATTCTACTTTCTGTCCATCACTGAGCGTTGAATAGTCGCCACCACTTTGAATTTCAGAATGGTGCACAAACAGGTCTTTCCCACCATCATCTGGAGTGATAAAGCCGAAACCTTTGTCTGCGTTGAACCATTTTACTGTACCATTACTCATATCGTATTTTTCCTAGTTAGATAAATATTAATTAAATCGAAGTTTTCTGCTTTTGTACAGAAATAGCTTATTAAAAATAGCAATGTCTCGCTATATGGATATGCTAGTCATTTTTAGCAAATAACGCCAATATATTTATATTTCGCTGCATATATTCCTTCATGCGCGAAGCGAAAGGAGTCCGAGCCATATATCTAATTCAGCATTAATTACAAATATTACAATCATTTAGACTCTAGCTTAACGTACTTTTCCCCCCACAACTCCAACACATATTGAATTGCCCTTCGATCCTTTCTCCACAACCCTTACAAATCCAGTCTTGCGGATTAGATTGGGTGGATTGTATAAATTTTTCAACAATTCGTTCAGCAGGCAGACTATCTGCCTTATCCATTACCCATAGCTCGGGCCATACTTCAGTAGGCGGCAGCTCGCCTACACCCCCAGAAAGGAATTCATTTTTAATAATTGTAGTAATCCCCTTTTCTTCGAGGAGATCTTTGATTTGATGAATGAATAAAGGTGCGGGTTCGCTAAAAACTCTTTTCATGTAAGCATTATAGCAAAGCTCAATTATCGAAGTTTGACGGTATAACCGTCTTTCTCTTCTCCTGCCTTAGAACAATAAGATTGGATGACCTCGCTCAACCCTGAAGGCACAATCCACCCAGCATAGTTCGTGTGAATGGCTGTTCTTTTACATGCGGATGATGATGAAGTAAGTACACACTCAGTAATGAGCGGGCCTTTTGGCAAAGATACACACCAGGATCTTGGCGCAATGATCCCAACCTGTAGCGGCGTATTTAATGATTATGGAAAAATTAGATAGTTGCGCAGGCGTTACTTCTAACGCTTGGCTAATTTAATTCTTGCATCCACAGCCGCTTTTAGAAATGCGCGACTTTATCCTAGCTGACCCAGATCTTTTATTTACCTGATTAACTCATAGCACATCTTATTCTAATGCTATAAATAAGCTCGTAGCTGATTTATAGCATCTTATTTAGTAAATCTTGGAGCCAACCTCCACCTGATCCAGAACTTCCGCTACTGGTTTCATCTTCATTTACATCACCACCACCAGATTTAGTAAAATTAGCATGGCTAGATTTACTCATTAGCATAAGTGCTGGCGGTGTATACACTGCAAACTTCCCTGCAGTTTTTAGAAACTCGCGCCTTGACTCCATTTCCTTTTGGTCTTTTCTCATTCCTTGTACCTCTTCCTTGTACCTCTCTCAAACATTAACATCTTAGAAATAACTACACTTGTTACCTAAGATACATAGCCCTTCATAAGACTTATTTTATTTTCAAAGCTAGATATAAAGCTTAGACTCCAACTAGAATTAACTTTAGCGCTTCATGTGCCTAATTTATGTGGCCAATTTCACATCTAGAAACACGCTATAAAACAGATTCCACCGGCTTAAAATTTCCTTTCCCACAATTAAGGTGGATTTGATTTTAATATTCGCGCAATTAGGTAAACTTAACCCTACTTTTTTTGTAGTTTAGAGAAATAACACACTGAATTATTGCGGGCTAACATGCATATAAATTTTTTCTATATGCATGTTAGCTATGGTCCAAATCAAACCTTATATTAACGAGTGTTTTAAACATTATCTCAATACAGATAGTTTTTTACACACAAAATATAAACCATTTAAGAAGAAGTTATTTTATAAAAAGTGGAGAATACCTGACAGATAAATCGAGATTCTTCAGGCAGAGAGTACAAGAGAACGGGCTGATGAAAATCTGCAAACGTATAATTACGGATGCTTTGACGCGATAACTTCTAAGACTTCAGAATAGTTTTGCCGTACTTCTTTTTAAAAACGCAACTCTCCTCCAACCGTAAATATTTCAAATCTATCAAGATCATCGTGCTCATCTATACCTTCATACTCAGCTCGAATTGCAAATTGATCAGTAATAGCAAAAGATGCGCCTACACCATAAGCCAACTTATTGCCATTTTCGTCATCTCTAGCCGTCAAACCTGCTACTTCAGCTTTAGCTTTACCATCCCAATGAGCAACTCCTAACTTAACAAATAATTCAAATCGGTCAGATAGTGGCAATATGCCAACACCCGATAATACAACCGCATACAGTTCTGTCTCGACATCAATTCCTAAAATATTATCATCAGGTTTCCCAAAATCGATATAAGCTAACTCAACCGAAAAATTCTTATGAAAGCGATAACCACCAAAGACTTTAAATGCAAAATCCTCACCTTCGAAATCTTCACCGGGTAACACATTATCTTCTTCTACATAGCTTTGCCCTATACCGCCACCCACATAAAAAGGCGATGCAGCCAGCGCAGAAGTGTTTAACACGCATGCAAAAAATAATACTATGAAAAGGTCAAATATCTTTTCCATTTTTCAATCTCCAATTAACTCAAAATTAATTTTACTGTGAAACTAATTTTCAATGGTGCCCTGATAATATATGTTAACTATGCCTAGGTATGGAATTGCCTCACACGCTCTGATTGTAGCGCAATAAAACCCAAATCATCACAATGGGTTATATTCAAGCACATTCCTAACTACCTAACTTCACTCAGGTTTGCAGGGATCACGTCTATTTTCAATTAGATATTGATAAAGGGTTATAATTTCTGCTTGACTGGAACTTGAATACCGCTCATGCCTTCAGCAATAAAATTGAATTTTATTGCTGAGTCTGACTATCACCTTTTTCTAACTGTGAGAGCTAGCATTTGATTTTGATGGACAAATAAATACACGGGTTTGCCAGCTATACTATTCAAATGAACATAGTTACTAAATTAATTATCGAAGCTTGACGGTATAACCTTTTTTGTTTTCGCCCGCGGTAAAACAACTTGCCTTAATGACGACTTCGCTTAACCCCGAAAGTACACTTACTCCCAGCAAAGTCCGTGTGAATGGTTGTTCTTTTACATGGGGATGATGAAGAACACGCTCACCAATGAGCTCACCCTCTGGCGAATAGACACGAAATGCGTTGGCAAAATGTTCCCAGCCGGTATCCGCATGTTTAATGGTTACTGTGAAATTATATTTTTGAGCAGAGGTTACTTCAATTTTAACCTTAACAATTTCCGCATCACCCGCGATGCAGGTGCCCGCAAATGCAAATATAAAAAATATAAATAAAGCACGCATTGTTTATCCCTTCTAAATTAAATCAGACTAAATATACCTAGACCCAATCATTCTCTGGCAAAGAGCTGGCCCATGTCTTTAAATGACTTAAATTCTAAATAATTATTACTTGGATCTTTAATAAACATCGTAGCCTGTTCACCAACTTGGCCTTTAAACCGGACACACGGCTCGATATGAAACTTTACCCCTTCGCGTTTTAAACGTTCCGCCAAGTGTTGCCATTGCCCCATTTCATGACAATACCGAAGTGCCGAATCGGGATTTCTTGCTCTTCTACAGGGTTGATAGGGATAAACATATCCTCATGATCGTATAGGTGTGCACTAATTTGATGGCCGTGAAAATTAAAATCGACCCAACGCTTGGCTTCACGTCCTATCGTGCAACCCAGTACATTGACATAAAACTTTCTGGCCGCTTCAATATCATGCACCGGAAAAGCTAGATGAAATACGGAGGTGGCCATGGTTAATCACCGGTACCAGGCAACACCGTTTTACTTTTCGGTTTATCTGCCACCTTATCTCTTACATACACCGGCAAAGCTTCCACTGCTGAAACACTTAGACCTTGATGGAAATGATGCTTACCCAACCGAGCTACAAACTCTGCTTGAGGTTGCGCATCGGCAGCATAGAGAATATTTTTACCGCATCTTTTCAGTAATACATCTGCATAGGGTTGCCACCCTGATCCCACACCAAAACAGTTTTCGTTTACATCGATTTTCATCAAGCTAGGCTTGATCACATGCTCTTCATCCACCACTTGCATAATTTCATGTTCATTTACATTAAATAGCGCATAGTAAATTTCCTGCATTCTGGCATCGATACAAGACAGCACTTGTGAAGCTTGATGCGTATGATAGGCCGCCTGTGCAAGCACCGCCAGAGAAGATACTGGCACCACAGGAAGATCTTGTGCCAAGGCAATGCCTTGGGTAACACTGGCAGCTAAGCGCACACCTGTGAACGCACCGGGACCTCTGCCAAATGCAATCGCATCTAACTGAGTGAGACCAACCTCTGCTTGTGCCAGAACCTGTTCACACATGGGTAAAATAATTTCATTATGCCGACGTGGCGCCACCTCACTGATCGCAAAGACCTCATTACCCACTAGCAATGCAACAGAGCAACACTCGGTTACGGTTTCAATAGCAAGCAGTTTCATGCCTAGCTCGCATGTTGCATAAAAGCTCGGTTGTTGGGTGAAAGATCAATTTCCCTAGCGCCGCTCGGGACCGAAAGTCATAGCAGTAGCTATGGCTTGAAAGAACCAACTCGCATAGGCTTAATGTAGGCAAAAGCGCAAAAAAATTGCAGGAACCAGCGAGCCAGGCAAGGTGAAATCCAGTTAAAAATCGGACAGCACAGCTTAAATATAAAATGTATTCCTTGAAATTTTGCATAGCACTTATTCTTTTAGTTGACTGTCGACACATTCAAGCGATCTTGTGCATTATGCGAGCTTGTTTCTCGAAGCTGCAAAAAATTGATCACATTGTCAAGATTAGAAGTGAGAGGTATTTTCGGCAAACTTTTGATAAACGTTTTGCCATATGGCTTGGACATTAACCTTGGATCACATAATACAATGACGCCATAATCTTCTTCATCTCGCATTAATCGCCCCACCCCTTGCTTTAAGGCAATTACGGCTTGCGGCAATTGATAAGCCATAAATGGATTCGCACCGGTCTGGCGAAGTGCTTGCAAACGGCCTGCCAACACTGGATCGTCTGGTGCGGCAAACGGCAGTTTATCGATGACTACACAGCTTAACGCATTACCGCGTATATCGACGCCTTCCCAAAAGCTGCTGGTACCCAGAAGCACCGCATGTTCTGTTTTTGCAAATCCCGACAACAGCTCTCTGCGCGGTGCCTCCCCTTGAACAAATAACGCAAAATCATCATGATCTTGCAAATGATTTGCAGCAATTCGCAAGGCGCGGTGACTCGTAAATAATAAAAATGCACGGCCTTGATTTACCTCTAGCAAAGGCAACACTGCATCCACGACTGCTACGGTGTAGTTTTTATCATTGGGTTCCAAGTTGATAGCAGGTAAATATAATCGCGTGTTGGTTTCATAGTCATAAGGACTATCCAGCATAATCGTTTCTGCATCGATCAAACCAAGTTGTTGTTGAAAATGATCAAATTTTTCATTTACCGCCAAAGTCGCAGAAGTAAAAATCCAACTGCATTGATAACGCTGCATAAATGCTTGAAATGAATCCGCTACAACGAGTGGAGTGCTATGCAACTTAAACCCTAATTTAAAATTTTCTAGCCAATTGATCACACCTTCAGTTTCCTCAGAAAAGATCTGCAAGTTTTTTTCAATCCGCTCACAACGCTCTGCACAACGCATTAACTCTTTACCACGATCACTTAGTTCTAGTAGTGCATCGGATAAGGTATTTACACTTTTACATAACGCATCAAATTGATCTTCAATTTTTACCACAGACACTACTTCGTGCCAGGGCTTGCGACCGATATTGCCGGCCAGAGTTAAATGGAAATCTGCTAGTGATTTTTGCAATGCATCCGTGACTTCACGCACTTCATTTGAATCCGGCGCTTCATCAAGTTGCGCTGCAACCACATCATTGACCAAATCTTTAAATTG
>JAPUHH010000210.1 GCA_027297825.1 Gammaproteobacteria bacterium | reverse complement strand
TGGAAGCGTGGAAAAGGCTTAGATTTGCGCTAATCGACACATGACGTAAACGGTTGCACCAATAACAATTCCTGCCCAAATGGGTAAGGTCAATAAACGGTCCAATGGAATTCCAAGAATGATTAGCAATGCAATCCAGGCAAGAACCGCTCCGAGAATGCTACAAACAATAGTATTTTGTAATGCTTTTCCATCACCGCCAGTGGCAAAAAAACATGCCCATGTAATGAATACAGCCCAAATTAAAACGATCCCAGATAAAGGCCCAAGGCATAATGCTGCCGCGATACCGCCTAGAACACCTATGCTGACTGATAATGCTACATGACTTGTCATGATCAATTCCTCCTATCCGCTGTGAAATTTATTATCTTTATTTTTAGTTGATTTTTGACTCAGCCTTACCACTAAGCCTATCCCTATTTGTAATTTACAATGTACAAATTAGTGCAAGTTAATATCGATGGATATAGCTACGGTAAGTGGATTTTTTATTCTTAATTGTGGGCTACTTCACAATTCATGATTCAGGCAATTTTTCTAAGGGAAATTGATGCCCACTAAATTTCTATAAAATTTAGGGTAATTTGCCTTAACGAGGTGCTTTGGTAGTGGAGGAAGAAATAAATTGAATGCCCGCTAACGACCCAACGCGGACGTTCAAATGATAGACTGTAAAAACTCACTCAAATGAGATGTAGTCCATTTGTTCAAACATAATAGGGCATATTTTCCTATGCAAATAGAATATGATCTTCGGCAGGCAAAG
The DNA here is from genome assembly GCA_027297825.1 of Gammaproteobacteria bacterium. GTDB lineage: Bacteria > Pseudomonadota > Gammaproteobacteria > UBA4575 > UBA4575 > JAPUHH01. The sequence goes on along the minus strand of JAPUHH010000210.1, from coordinate 8,155 downwards.
ATTAGAGACGCAACTCATATAGGTCATCTATCGCGTACTATTATTGAGTACGAATTAGGATGGTCGTGGACGCCACAACGTATTATAAAAAAAATCAAAGATAAAAATACGAATGTTGTAGTTGCGGTAGAAGGAAATCATGTGGTTGGATTTGTGGTAATGGGTTATTTAGAGAATGAAGCTCATTTAGACTTATTCGGTGTAGATCCAGATTATCAGCGTAAAGGAGTTGGTACGAAGCTCATCGCATGGGTAGAAAAAACAGCGTTAGTGAGTGGAATAGGAATCATTTATCTTGAAACTCGACTTAAAAATGAGACAGGGCGAAAGTTTTATCAAAAACTAGGGTACAAAAATATTCAGCGCATACATCAATACTATGATGGAAAAGAGACGGCTATTAGATTAGCAAAGGATTTGTGGCTAAATGAAAGCTGTAAAAGCATATGACTAATCAATCAAATAGGATGTAATCCATTAGTTCAGACATTGAATGTCTGCTAACGACCCAAAGCGGACATTCACAATGCTTCGCTCAATATAGTAATAATTAGACATATTTTAGGAATGTGCTGATATAAAGCATGCACGAACACGTTAAAAATTAATTGGTAGTACAATTCAATCTGGCCTAACAAGAATCAATTCATAGTGGAGGTCATTATGATTAGAATAATCACAATTCTTCTCAGTACAGCTTGTTTATCGATATTTTTTCTTTCCTCATTAATCGCAAAACCGGATACGGTCGATGGCATCAACGTACCATTTGGGCGCATTCCTCAAGAAATTAAAGATAATAAATATCCCCGGACCTATTTCCCCAATACCGAGAGGCTAGCCAAGGATGAAATGCGTATTACCGCACTGGGTACAGGCATGCCGAATCAATCACCCAGTAATGTTGCGGCCTCCTTTCTAGTTGAGCTTGGCAACGGTGATTCTTTTCTGTTTGACTTGGGTACCGGCGCCACCGATCGGCTTGCCGGCCTCGAGGTCGATTATGCAAAGTTAGACAAGGTGTTTGCCAGTCACCTCCATACCGATCATGTCGGCGATGTTGCCGCATTGTGGGTTGGTGGTTGGTTGGGTGGTCGTTATAAACCCTTACATGTTTACGGTCCATCAGGCTCAAGCCCAGAATTGGGGACTAAAGTTCATATTGATCACATCCGTGAAGCCTGGGCGTGGGATGTTACATCGCGTGCAGGTACTCTACCGAATGCAGGTGGTGAAATTGTTGCGCATGAATTTGATTTTTCCAAGACTGCCGTCATTTACGACAAGAACGGTGTGAAGGTTAAAACGTTTCCGGCCATCCATATTCGTGATGGTGCGGTGAGCTTTCGCCTGGACTGGAACGACCTGAGTTTTGTGTTTGGTGGAGACAGTGTGCCAAACAAATGGTTTGCCAAGGAAGCCAAAGGTGCTGATGTGGTGGTGCATGAGTGCTTCTTTACCCCCGAACAGTGGATGAGTATCGCCGGGTTTCCTTATAAATTAGCGTATTGGGTGACAACAGTGATTCATACACCTCCTGCAGGTTTTGGGAAGCTGATGTCCATGGTAGAACCACGCATGGCGGTCGCCTATCACTACTGGAATCACCGTGACATTGAGTTGGAAATATTCGAAGGTGTGCGCAAGACCTATGATGGTCCCTTGACCATGGCGGATGATTTAACCGTATTAAATGTTACGAAAGATCACATTGAAGTTCGTGAAGTTACATTTAATCATGAATCCTGGCCCATGGGCACCAGTAAGGAGTGGGATACCGCACCGAGAGGCGAACCGCCTACAGGTTTAATGTCTGATTGGTTGAAGCAGGGTGAGGTTAAAGGTATTAATCCTCCTCCAACACAACCGATCGATTAAACTCCAATCTTTGTCGATGAGTGAAACCCCGCTTTAGCGGGATTTCTTTTATCTAAGTTTGATGGTCATTCAATTTTAAATAACATCACATGAATCTAAAGCACTTTTCCTGTTAATTTTTCACAAGCTTCCAGATATTTATTGCTCGTATTGTCAATAATCTTTTGCGGTAATTTTGGTCCTGGTGTCTGTTTGTTCCAATCGAGTGTCTCTAGATAATCTCGAACATATTGTTTGTCGAAACTATATGGGCTAACACCGGGCGTGTAAGATGCTTGTGGCCAAAAGCGAGAAGAGTCTGGTGTTAAGGCCTCATCAATTAAAATAATATTTTCATCATTGTCTAATCCAAATTCGAATTTGGTGTCTGCAATAATAATGCCGCGTTGCAAGGCATAGTCAGCGGCTTCTTTATAAATCTGCAAACTTAAATCACGTACTGATTCTGCTATATCTTTACCAACTAGACTAACGATCGTATCGAAATTTACATTAACATCATGATCACCTACTGCTGCTTTGGTAGATGGAGTAAATATAGGGCTCTCTAATTTTTGCGCTAATTTTAGGTCTGTGGGAAGATGAACGCCGCAGATTGATCCTGTATCTTGATACTCTTTCCAACCTGAGCCAATAATATAACCGCGAACAATCGCTTCAAACGGAAGGGCTTTTAGTCTGCGTACGATCACACTACGATTTTGTAACATTTCACGTTCCTGCGGGTCGGTGATTACATCTTCGATAGCGATATCGCTTAGATGGTTTTCAACTTTTCTGGAGAATCGATCAAACCAAAAATTAGATACGGTGGTAAGTACCATGCCTTTTTTAGGGATAGGGTCTGGAAGGATTACATCAAAAGCAGAAAGGCGGTCACTGGTAACAATCAGGATGTGCTCAGCGTCGACTTCGTAGAGGTCCCTGACTTTGCCTTGATAGACCTTTTTTAGGGATTTTAGCTCGGATTCAAATAGCATTTTTATATTCTCAGCAACTCCTATTATAATGCGCACTGGTTTTATTCAGCCTTCTCAGCCAAAATGCGCGTTTCATTTTTTCAATTAACGTTTTAGGGGTAGTGAATATGGCTGATCCGCAAGTAAGCCTAATCATGGGTAGTGATAGTGATTGGCCAGTAATGCAAGCCGCTGCCGTAATTCTGGAACAGTTTAATATATTGTACGAGAAGCGTGTGGTTTCTGCGCACCGTACACCAAAATTAATGGCAGAATATTCAGAATTAGCCGCCTCGCGTGGAATAAAATGCATTATTGCCGGTGCCGGGGGAGCGGCTCATTTGCCCGGCATGGTCGCCGCAATGACCCATGTGCCTGTATTGGGGGTGCCGGTGCCCAGTAAGCATCTTTCTGGGCAAGATTCTCTCTATTCAATTGTGCAAATGCCTAAGGGAGTGCCCGTCGCGACATTTGCAATCGGCGAGGCGGGAGCGGCTAATGCGGGTTTATTTGCCGTCGCGATGTTGGCAATAAATGATACGGTTTTAGAACAGAAACTTAATCAGTTCAGAGCCTCGCAAACCTCAAAGGTGCTAAGCACCAAACTTCCGGATTAATTATGATTTTACCAGGCGCCACGCTTGGCATGTTGGGTGGCGGTCAGTTAGGCCGCATGTTTGTGCACGCGGCTACTTCGATGGGCTACCGTGTGATCGTATTAGACCCAAACTCTTCTAGCCCTGCAGGCGAAATTGCACACCTTCATGTGCAAGCTAATTATAATGATGCACATGCACTGAAAGCGCTAGCACAAGAATGCGCGGTGATTACCACAGAGTTTGAAAATGTTCCAGCCGAGGTGCTAGCGCATCTTGCAGAGAGTTGTCCTGTGCATCCAGGTGCGCATGCTGTCGAAATTTCTCAGAATAGAATAAAAGAAAAACAATACGCAGAATCTTTGGGTATTGCTACGGCGCCTTTTTATATCGTCAACAATGAACAAGATCTAAAGCAGGCTTTTAGTAATATTAAATCCGCACTGATTTTAAAGACTACAAGTTTAGGTTATGACGGCAAAGGTCAAGCAGTAGTGCAGACTTTTGAGGAAGGGCTTGAGGCATGGAAAGCATTAAATTTTGTTGAATGTGTTATAGAGCAAAAAATTGATTTGGCTGCAGAAATTTCTGTCGTGCTAGCCCGGTCTACTACTGGAGAAATAAATATTTTTCCGGTGGCGGAGAATGTGCATCGGGATGGAATTTTGCATACCAGCACAGTGCCTGCGAAGGTGGATGAAAAAATTCAAGATCAAGCAAAAGCACATGCGCAAAAGATTGTTGAGGCATTGAAATATTGTGGGGTGTTAGCCATAGAGTATTTCGTGGGTCAAAATGGGGCTTTATATTTTAATGAAATGGCACCGCGCACCCACAATAGTGGCCATTACACAATCGATGCATGTTACACATCGCAGTTTGAGCAGCAGATAAGGGCGATTTGCGGATTACCCTTGGGAAATTCAAATGCACATAGTGCAGTCACGATGGTGAATCTGTTGGGTGACCTATGGGGTGCAAAGAATCCAGAATGGTTGAATATCTTACATAATAATAATGTGAAGTTGTACCTTTATGGGAAAAAGGATGCGCGTCCAGGTAGAAAGATGGGGCACTTTTGCAACATTGCTTCAATCGGTGAGGAAACATTGTTCACAGCAGAGCAACTATTTTCTGACTTATAAGTAAAGAGAAATTTAACCCGTAAATAAATAAGTAGTAGATGAAAAAATTTTCCGCATTTCGTATTCATGCAAATGATGCAGGCACGCGTGCGGGTCTAGAACAGATCAGCTTGGATCAGCTTTCGGAAGGTGATGTTCTGATTCGAGTGCATTTCTCAAGCGTAAATTATAAGGATGCCCTCGCCGGCACGGGTAAAGCAAAAATATTACGGCGTTCACCTTTAGTAGGTGGAATTGATCTAGCCGGCGAAGTGGTTGAATCAACCAGTGCTGACTTTTCCCAAGGCGATAAAGTCATTGTAAATGGCAGTGGTTTAAGTGAAGTCCACAATGGCGGCTATGCAGAATTTGCGCGAGTACCTGTAGATTGGGTCGTGCCGCTTTCATCTGGATTAACTATGCGGCAAGCTATGATACTGGGCACAGCTGGGTTTACTGCAGCGTTGAGCATCCACTTATTGCAGCAAAACAATCAACAAGTTGAAGATGGGCCAATTGTTGTTACCGGTGCTAGCGGTGGGGTAGGCAGTTTTGCTGTCGATCTTTTGCATAAATTGGGTTTTGAGGTCATTGCAGTAAGCGGAACACCCGAAGCATATGATTATTTGTATGAGCTTGGGGCTAGCAAAGTAGTTGGGCGTGGGAAGCTTGATGTTGGCGAAGGTGTGCTAGAAAAAACACGTTGGGCAGGAGCGATAGATAATGTCGGAGGACCAATTTTGAGCGCCTTGGTTCGTGCAACCAAGCCGTGGGGGAACGTGGTGAGTGTGGGTATTGCTGGCGGGATTAATTTTAATCTTTCTGCAATGCCGTTTATTATTCGTGGAGTGAACTTATTAGGCGTGAGCTCTTCTAATTGCCCACAGGGCTTGCGTAAACAAATTTGGCAACGCTTAGGCGGTGATTTACATCCTCATCACATTGCTAAAATTCACTCGCAAACAGCAAGACTAGAAGATTTACCAGATGTATTTGAAAAACTTTTAAATAATGAAATTCAAGGCAGAGTTCTTGTTGAGGTTATAAATGAATAAATCTGTACAGAAATATTTTGCAGAAGATAAAACAATAAAAAATATATCTCTGATAATTGTAATAGGGCTCGTGTTTTTAATTAGTGCTGTGGCCTATGCGAAAAAAACCAACCCGCCTGCGCAGATGCCAGAATTTACCCAGGTGGACCCTGCTGCGTGGATTAATTCAAAACCTCTATCAGTAAAAGACCTGCGTGGTAAAGTGATATTGATTGATGTATGGACCTATGGCTGTTGGAATTGTTATAAGTCCTTTCCCTGGTTAAGAGCATTGGAAGATAAATTTTCAGATCAAGATTTTCAGGTCATTGGCATACATTCGCCAGAATTTGATCGCGAAAAAGAGCGTGACAATGTGGTTAAAAAAGTAGAGGAATTTATGCTGCATCATCCGGTGATGATGGACAATAATCGCGCCTATTGGCGCTCTTTACACAATCGCTATTGGCCGGCCTATTATATAGTCGATAAAGAAGGCAATATCCGTGACGCGTTTATTGGTGAAACTCATGCAGGCGATCGCAATGCCAAGAAAATCGAAAAGCTGATTACAAAATTGCTTAAGTAAGTATTTATTCCGTCATGATTGCCGTAAATTGTAGCGACGTTTGTAATTTTTGAATGATCGCTTGCAGCCAATAGAGGTCATTCAACGTTGCAGTAAATAAGGTTCTTTCTTGTAGATTTCCATGAATTCTGACTTATCGAGAGTTACTGGATGTATGCCGACATGTAATTGAGCCGATAGTTTTTTTGCGTATTCCAATGCTTCAATATCATTATCCTTCCCCATAGCGCAACTTTATTATGGAATTAGTGCTTAATATTTATCGGTACTTTTTTTCGAAAACATTTAAGCATAATTGCCTGACTTTGCCACGAATGTCCGTTTTGGTACGTAAGTGGTTATATAGAGTATTAAGAGATAAATTACTAAGCAAAAAACCAGTAGCCAATTATAATTGCTGCAATAATTCCTATAACATCTGCAAATAAGCCACAACCTATAGCATGGCGTACGCGTTTTATCCCTACGCTGCCAAAATAAATAGTCAGCACATAAAATGTGGTTTCGGTGCTACCCTGCATAATAGCGGCCACATTGGCAGCAAACGAATCTACGCCATGCGTGTTCATCGTTTCTAACAACATTGCGCGTGCACCACTACCCGAGAAAGGACGCATGAGTGCGGTAGGTAAGGCGGCTACAAATTCTGTATTTAGTCCCATTGTCGCGACAGTTTTTTCTATTCCTGCAAGCACTGCATCCAAAACTAAACTAGCACGCAACACACCAATGGCAACGAGCATTGCCACCAGATAGGGAATGATTTTTATCGCTACCTCAAAACCTTGTTTGGCGCCATCGATAAAGGCCTCGTACACATTGATCTTGCGTACAAAGCCCATGGTTAAAAAAGTGATAATCACCAGTAGCAATAATAAATTACCTAACAGACTCGAGCGTTCATTTAGTGAATCTGGATTTCCGGCCAATAAAAAATACATCAGTAAGGCAATCAGCGTTCCAAAACCTAATGCATAAAGTAGTACCGTTTTATTGAATAGTTTCAGGCCTTGGATGTAGGCAACCAGCAAAAGCCCTGCAAGGGTAGACGCGCAAGTAGCGAGTAAAATAGGAATAAAAACGGCAGTGGGATCCGTAGAGCCTTGTTGAGCGCGAAATAGAAATATCGTTACAGGGAGTAATGTAACCGAAGAAGTGTTCAATACCAGAAATAAAATTTGTGCATTGCTGGCAGTATCTTTTTTTGCGTTTAGATTTTGCAGATCTTGCATCGCTTTTAGACCTAATGGTGTGGCTGCGTTATCAAGCCCCAGCATGTTAGCGGCCATATTCATGGTTACCGAGCCAATTGCAGGGTGGTCGCTAGGCACTTCTGGCATAAGACGTTTGAATAAGGGGCGGAATAGTTTGGTGAGTAGCTTGACGAAACCAGCGCGTTCGGCGATGGTGAAAAATCCCAACCATAGACAAAGAACACCGGCTAACCCAATTGCAATCTCAACACTTAATGTGGCCATATCAAAAGTGGCTTGAACCACTTGTGCAAAGATCGCGTTGTTGTCGTGCGCCAATGCTTGATAGATGCAACTAGCAAATGCTGTCAAGAAAAAGCCAAACCAAATGTAATTAAGCATAAAGCAAGTTTTGCAACTAACGGCCTATTGCTAAGAAGAAGGGTATCCAGACAAGTAGTAGGAGTAGTGCAGTAGCCAATTCTGTATGGCTAATGACACGAAAATTTTTACGTGTATGTTCATCGTCATGCATGCGAATGCGGCACATCATGAAATCAAACATTAAGAGCATGAAGACCAAAGGTACCATAGCAGGCGCTATTAAGGTTGGGATCAACTCCCAACCGCTACGCGCCGCATCGCTGCCTGGTTCTGGAGCTAGGAGCATAAGCACCAATGCGGTAGCAATAAGTAACAAGCGCAATACACCGAAGATTTTTAAGTAGGTGAACATATTTATTTAATAACTCAAATGTAAAGAAACAGTTAAAAATTTGCTT
>JAPUHH010000021.1 GCA_027297825.1 Gammaproteobacteria bacterium | reverse complement strand
CGTTATTGTTTTAACCGCAAATGTTGTCCACGCAGCTGAATACCAAAGGGACGAAAACGTAGCTCCTGGTTCTGTTAAAGAAGATTTAGACTCCATTGAAATTGAATCAGAAGAAAGGATACGTTTGCTTCCAAAACTTGGTGATTGGAAAAAGGGACTCCCAGAATTTTGGAGTGAATCAAGTTTAACGCCCCATTTTCGATCCTACGGTTTTTCTCGACGATTCAGTGATGATGAAGATCCGGAAGCAATAGCCCTAGGCGGTGAAATAAGATATTTGTCTGGAATGCTTAAAGATGTATTCCGAATTGGAGCAAGCTATTACATCTCCCACGGCATTCATGATGATGGAGGAGATGGGACCTTACTGCTTGGCTCGAACGCTAGTGATCTTAGTGTCTTAGGCCAACTACACCTAGAAGCACAGATAAAAGGTTTTCGTCTGCGACTCTATCGGCAAGCATTTAATCTACCTTACTTGAATAAGAATGACAGCCGCATGATACCTATTACACATGAAGCTTATGTGGTACGTCGTACTGATGACAGACTAGAATTTATTGCAGGTCAAGTCACGGATATAAAACGTCGCGATTCAGAGAGTTTTATCAGTATGGCGGAAGCTGCAGGGGTGGGTGATCCTGATCGAGCTGGGCAGGAGGGTGATCTTGGGTCCGATGATAACGATAGTGACCGAGGCACGTCTATGGCAGGGTTGCGTTATCGTCTGAGTGACAGCAGCTCTGTTGGTGTAATTAATTATTATACATGGGACACGTTCAATATATTTTATTCAGACTTCCACTTTCTTAAAGAATGGAATGAAGAAATTGTTTCTAGGTTTTCTGGGCAATTCACACATCAAAAAAGCATTGGGGATGAATTGATTGGTGCGTTTAATGCCAATCACTATGGAGTGCGGGTGAGAACCAGCTATAAAAACGCTATTCTCACATTAGCTACAACCAACACCGGTTCCGGTGCACCGATACAAAGCCCCTTTGGAGGTAGGCCGAGTTATCTTTCATTGATGCGTAGTGATTTTGATAGCGCGAATGAAGTAGGGTTTTTAGTAGGACTGTCTTATGATTTCTCGAGGCTAGGTCTGCCGGACTTAAGCGCTTTTGCGAATGTTGCTTGGGGGAACAACGCAGAAGACACAAGTACCAAGGAAAACCTGCCTGACGAAACCGAGTATGACTTTACAGTGGATTATCGCCCAAAAAGTGGCGCATTAAACGGGTTGTGGTTACGGTTGCGATATGCGTATCTTGATATCGGAGATGGCGAAGATACGCAAGATGTAAGAGTCACTGTGAATTATAAATTGCCGTTTTGAGCAAAGAATTTTTACGAAAACCACTTTGTGATTACATTGATGTAAAACTTAATAACAGCGGCATTCAAAATATCAATAAAAAAAGCACCTACAAGCGGTACGACTAGAAATGCCTTTACGGAGTAACCAAATCGACTTGTAATAGCCGTCATGTTAGCAATGGCAACAGGTGTGGCACCAAGTCCTAAACCGACAAACCCTGAAGATATCACTGCAGCGTCATAGTCGCGACCCATTGCACGAAATACAATCAGTGATGCGAATAAGGCGATGATAAGCATTTGCACAAACAGTACAATCATCACAGCAGTTGCACCTCCAGCCAGCACCCAAAGATGCATGCTCATTAAGCTCATGCTTAAAAAAATGTTTAAACTTAAATTGCTCGCACGATCAACAGCTGCAGAATGCAGCTGCACTTTAAATACATCGGCTAAATTAGTAATTATGATTCCGACAAACATGGAGGTAAGAAATCCAGGAATTAAAACGCCTTCTGCAAACAATAATTGATTCACCAAGTGTCCAACCTCGACACATATGGCTAAAACCAAGATTACCGCTAAGGTGTGCTGTAAGGATTCAGCAGTTTCTTCATTGTGTGTTTGTTGAGTTTGAGACTCATCATTTGAGCCTGATTGCAGATTGTTTTTGCTAATAAGCCATTTTCCGATTGGTCCTCCAAGTATTCCTCCAGCTACCAAACCAAACGTAGCAAAAATAATTCCGATTGCACCTGCACCGGCTATACCCGCTGCCTCGGCTTCACTCCCCCAGGCAATTGCAGTGCCATGTCCCCCAGCAAAAGATACACTTCCTGCCATGAGACCAAGAGCAGGATGTGCATCAAATAGTAAGGCAATTCCGATTCCTGTCGCGTTCTGAATTATAAGGAAAATAAATGCAACAATGGTTAATGTGAACAACGCTTTTCCGCCCGTCACTAAGGTTTTAAATTTTGCTGAGAGGCCAATGGTGCTAAAAAACACGAGCAAAAGTATGTCCCTTATTTGCAAGTCAAAACTAATTTCAACATTTGCTGATTTATAAATTAGTGCCACGATGATGCTGCATAGTAAACCTCCCGTGACAGATGGAGGAATATAATTTTCACTTAAGAGCCTAATTTTTTTATTTATGTACATACCAATGAATAGCACGATGATGCTAAGCATCAACACATCACCAGGTTGCACTAAAATTTTGGAAATTTCTTCGGCACTATTCATGATAGTTTTAGCCTCATATATAAAAATATGAATTGAGTGATTTATTGTTTATAAAAAATTGTACGCTGCAAATTTACTTAGACCAAGATTGTGGAACCGCAAGCAGTGGACAAGGCGCTTGTCGCACAACTTGTTCCGTAGTACTGCCACGCAGTGCATCAAATATACCTTGGTGACCGGCAGTCGTCATAAAAATTGCATCTGCAGAGAATTGCTCAGCAGCTGAAATAATTATGTCAACGGGATTTCCTTGCCGAACTTCTTTGCGAAAATTCCATGCAGGGTTTTCAGGTAAATTCAAATCGAGAACTGTGGGATCATTGCCAATATGTAACAAAATAATCTCGACAGAGTTATCCATACCAAGTATTTGGGCTGCTCTTGTTGAAAACTCAATTACAGCAGCTGGAGAAGGTTGAGAGTCAATGGGTATCAGTATACATTCTAAAGAAATATCTCCATTATTGAGTTGGATGAAGCTTTTGCCCTGGCTTGGGACAAACAGGGTCAGTGCATTTGATGCATCTGCTACTATTTCCGCTTTCGATTGTTTGGTCAGTCTTGACATGCCTTCTCGGCCTTCTGTCGCTAAGACAACTAGATCAACTGGATCATTCTGTAAATATTTAAGTATGGCAGAGGTGGTTGTAAAACCAGATCTAGCTGATTTCCTTATACGCACCCCCAATTGTTCAAATACCGCCTCCCGTGGGCTGCCTTTTTCTAAGAGGTTCCAACGCTCTAATGTTTTGCGTACTGCTGGAAATTCTTTCCACTGAATTTCATCGCTTTGATTATTTCCAACATGAAGAATCGTAAACTCAGTTTGACGTAGCAATGCAATTGCAAGGGCATGTGCAAATGCTTTTTCACTTGCAGGTGAAAAATCAGTGGGGTGAAGTATCGATTTAATAAATGGTATATTCGAATTATTCATTTCTTGTTACTTGTAGATCTCTGGAATGTAATTTGTAAATAGGGGTTTGTCTGGGGTGTCCTCATCTTTCTTTTTAATTTTGGGAAGCTTAGGGGTTTCAAATGGAATTTCCTCATAAGGTATAATGCTGAGTAAATGCGAAATGCAATTCAACCGAGCTTCTTCTTTATTATCTGCTTTCACAATATACCAAGGTGCAAATTCGGTATCTGTGGCAGCCATCATTTTATCAATGACTTTGGTATAGTCCCACCAGCGCCGATAGGATTCGAGATCCATGGAGCTCAACTTCCATTGCCGCAACGGATCATTAATGCGTTTTAAAAATCGTTTTTCTTGATCTTTTCGACTGACATCAAAAAAATATTTGATGAGTATAATCTGTGAACGTACTAAAGCGGCTTCATACTTAGGGCAGTGGACTAAAAATTCTTGAGACTCTTCTTCAGTGCAAAACCCCATCACTTTCTCAACCATCGCACGGTTGTACCAGCTGCGGTCAAATAAAACGATTTCACCTCCAGCAGGAAATTGAGAAATATATCTTTGCAGATACATTTGAGATTTTTCCCGTTCCGTAGGGGTAGGCAATGCGACAATTCGAAATACTCGGGAACTGACGCGTTCCGTAATGCGTCGAATGACACCACCTTTTCCCGCAGCATCGCGACCTTCAAAAATAATAACGATTTTTGCTTTTGTTTCTTTTACCCAAGCTTGTAATTTAACCAGCTCTATTTGGAGTTTGCGAAGTTCATTTTCATATTTTTTTCTGTTCACAGTGTTACTTTTTTTGACATAAAAATTTAATGCGACATTATTAATAGAGTTAACTAACGTACAATTTCACGTCTAATAGAAACCAAACCCGAAAGATCACTGAAACGTAGTCTATATATGGAACGTCCTTTTACGTAAATCCAAATATTGCCAGATTGCGAATAGGGTTTGCCACACTTCTGTAAGACTTCAACTTTAGATTGACCTGGACTTCTTCCATCGCTTATAAGGTTTGTGCCACACTTCATTGATGCCGATACTGGCTCACTGAATATTACAAGCATCAATAGTAGTAAAGGGGCTTGAAAGAGTAAGTTGCGTGAAATAAATCTGACTGCAATTGATGGTTTGCTAATAGTCATTGTTTCAACTTTTCCATATTCCTAAGGAATTTTAGTAGTAATTTTATCTGTAAAAAGCATTTGATTGTGGTGGTAATATAACAAGATAAAAGTTGTGTCATTAGCGTTTTAATTCACGGAAAATTTCTCTTAAGCCACTTTCAGTAAATTTCAATCTATAAACTTGGTTCCCTTTAATATAAATCCAGGTATTTCCTGATTTTGAGTAAGGCGTGCCACATTTTTTCACCACCTCAGCTTGGGAGGTTCGATTTCTTTGGCCTGCGGTAATTAAGTTTGTTCCACAACGCATCGATGCTGAGGCTATTTCGCTTAATAAAAAAAATATGAGTATTAGTGAAGCCACATTAAGATAATTTTTAGTTTTCATTGTTAATGGAAACTCCTTTTTAAATTCGTAATCTCAGTAGATCTTCTATGAATTATTCTGGAATTTTATATTTCAGAGCCGGCCATGTAGCAAGGCCCTCGGCTTCTTGTACTACATCGCCACTTGTAACATTGGACATAAATGTGCTTAGTGCCGAACGCACATGCATTTCGCCGGAGCCGGTTATACCTTCAAATCGGTCCGTCCCTCCCGTTAACTTAAATGTACCTTTACATGCGCCGGGCACACCGGTGCAATCAAATTGTGCAAAAATATTTCCGTCCGCAGCAACGATATGGCAGCGGCCATTCGCGTGAGACTTATTATTTTTATAGTCTACATCTTGGACGGCAGGGCAGACAAAAATGGCAGTATCCAATTTTCCTTCACCATTTTCGACATACATGATGCCGCTAAATTCTCCTACAAACTGCGTTTGTTTAGGCCCAACTTTATAAACTTGGCCTTTTGCTTTCCAAGGCGCAAGTATTTTTACAGTGCCTTCTTCTGCTTGCGCAAGCAATGGAATTACAAACAAGCCGCATGCAATAACAAGTGTACTAATATAATGTTTTAATAAATTGCGCATTCATTTTCTCCTTGTATTATTTTTTAGAAATTCTAATTAACTGTCTCGGGTGTCGAAATTCGGAAAAGTGTGGCGTAAAATACAGGCACCAAAACCATGGTGAGAATGGTGCCAAACGTTAATCCAGCCATAATTACCACCGCCATACCGATCCAAAATACATCTTGAAGCAAAGGTGCTACCCCTAGTACGGTGGTTGCTGCCGCCAACACCACAGGTCGTAAACGCGATACGGCTGCATCAATTAATGCAGAATATGGTTCCGCACCTTCCTTTAGATTAAGGTTTACTTGATCGAGCAAAACAATCGCATTTTTTATCATCATTCCTGCAAGGCTCATTGCTCCAAGTAATGCAACGAACCCAAAAGCGGTACCAGAACCTAGAAGCCCGAAAGTAAGCCCGATCCAAACAAAAGGAATTGTAAATACAATAACAAGCGGTGGTTTGAAGGCATTGAACAATGCAACGATAATGAATGCCATTAGAGCAACTGCTGGGATTACGCCGGGTATCAACGAGGCTTGCGAATCTGCCGAATCTTCTTTTTCAGCTCCCCACTCTAATGTATAACCAGGGGGGGTCTCAATGGCTTCAAATTCTTCTCCAACGTTACTCGCGAGTGAAGGCAGCGTAATGCCGGGAATGGGATTTGCTTGAATGGTTATTGTCGGTCGCCGATTTCGACGCAGGAGTATAGGGTCTTCCCATTTCGGGAGTGTATCGTCGATAACCTGTGAGATAGGAAGAGATTCGTTTGACAATACTCCTTGCAGTTGTAGAACATCTAGTGCAGCTACATTTTGGCGCTCCTTTTCTATATTGCGCATTACGATCGGGATTAGATCATCACGTTCACGATATAAACCAATGGTGCGCCCGTCATAGACTCGCTTAGTCGTGTTAGCAATATCCATTCGAGTAATTGCAGACCAACGTGCACGTTCTTGGTTGTATTTTGGTTCAATAACTTGTGTTCGCTGTCGCCAATCTGTCTGATAAAGCCCTGACAATGGCTCATTTTCTAAAATTTCAATCCCTTCATTTGCAATGGTTCTAAGTTCATTTGGGGTGGCTCGTGCAGGTCCTGAAATTCGGAACTCAAATTTCCATGTGTTACTCGGACCCACGCCAAATTTGCGCATTGGCACAATGGCATCGGGATATTGATCCGTAAGCCACGGAGTTAATTCCTCAATTAAACCGTCGATTTCTTTTCGATCATGCATGTTGACAATGATTTGAGCATAGGCTGGATTATTTCCTTCAGGTTCAACCGGCAGATAAAACCGTGGCGGGCCTGCACCAATGAATGTACTAATATCTTCAACCCGCTTATCTTGCAGAAGCTTTTGCTCAAGGGCTTCCAAATTATTTGCGACAGTTTGTATACGCGTACTTTGTGGCGCCCAGTAATCGATCATAAATTTCTTCATGGATGAGTCTGGGAAAAACAGTTGTGTTATAAAACCAAAGCTATACATTGATACCATAAGTAATCCAATCATCGCTCCGATTGTTAGCCAGCGTGCTTGGATGGCGCGATGTAAGAAACTTTTAAATAGGACGTAAAACTTTCCGCTGTAAGGGTCTTTATTTTCATCACTATCCTTATGTGCAGGCAACATATCGATGCACTGCAACGGAGTTATGGTGACGGAGATGAGCCAACTGGACAGCAAAGAGATTGCGACAACGGTAAACAATGTTCGACAGTATTCACCCGCACTCTCAACGGAAGCGAAAATTGGGTAAAACGCCATAACCGCAATTACCGTTGCACCCAATAGTGGAATTGAAGGCAAACTCGCCGCCTCAATGGCGGCTTTGGTGCGTTCCATTCCCTGGTTTAAACGCACCACTACACCGTCAGCAACCACAATCGCATTGTCCACCATCATGCCTAATGCGATAACCAGTGCACCTAATGACATTCTTTGTAAATCAATACCAAACAGGGCCATAAATACAAAGGTGGTAACAATCGTCATAACCAACGCTGTGCCAATGATGATCCCCATGCGCCAGCCCATGGCAATGGCAAGCACAATCAACACAATCGCAACGGCTTGAATCAAATTAATAAAAAAGCCTTTTACAGATGCATTAACAATACTGGATTGCCAATGAACACGATGCACTTCAATACCTATTGGAAGGACTTGTTCAAGTTCTTTTAGTTTTGCATCAATGGCTTTACCCATGTCGACAATGTTGACTCCAGAGATATTGCTAAGAGAGACGCCAATGCATGGAACCCCGTTATAACGCATAAGAGTCCTTGGCGGTTCGCGATAGCCACGTCGCACGTTAGCAATATCCCGTATTCGAATCAGCTCAGAGGAATCAATGGATTCATTTTTAATCAGATTGACCAGGGTATCGGCAAGGCTTGGTCGAATCGCCAAATCTGCAATATCCTCCGGAGACTGAAACTCCCCAGTTGGCGCGATACGTATCCTTTTGTCCTGCACGTCTACGCTGCCCGCATCCACCACCACATTTTGCTGGTGCAGTGTGGCAATAATATCCGCTTCCGTGATACCCAATTGGCTTAGTTGCGTTTCAGAGACATCAGCATAGATGACTTTGTCTTGTACCCCCCATAGTTCAACCCGTGCAACACCTTCAACGGTATTTAATTCTTTTCGTAAAACGTCATCGGCATAATTCTCAAGCTCGGCATAGGTGAAGCCATCCCCAGTAATCGCCAGTACATGTCCATAAACATCTCCAAAGGAATCATTCACAATAGGCGGTCCAGCACCCGGGGGTAGTTGACCAAGTGAGTCGTCTACCTTACGTCGAAGTTCATCCCATATCTGCGGTAACTTATCTGCCCAATTTTCTGCTTTAATTTCAACTTTAATCGTCGACAAACCTGCTCTGGAATCAGACTCGACATAATCCAATTGCGGCATTTCTTGAATCGCTTTTTCAAGCAGGTCTGTGACTTCAAGTTCAACTTCTTTTGCATTGGCACCGGGGTAGGGGGTGATAACAACTGCAGTCTTAATAGAAAAATCTGGATCTTCGAGTTGACCCAAATTATTAAAGGCCATTATGCCGGCAATAAAAATTAAACCGGTTACGAAATATGCTGTCGATTTGTTTTTTATTGTGAAGGCAGTGAAATTCACACTTCTACTCCAAAGTACTTTGTTGTAGCTTTACCTTTTGACCTTCAAACAAATAGTGCACACCCGCCGAGGCAATCCATTCGCCCTCATTTAATCCTGAGAGAATTCGAATTCCGCGAGCTGCAAGCTTGCCGACTTCAACTTTTCGTTTATTGACAGTGGAACTGGTCTCATCAATCACCCAAACAAACGTATTGTCACTGGCTGCGTCTGTGAACACAGCCATAACGGGAATCTCTATACCGAATGTTCGGCTGTCGATGCCCTCAGGCGGTGTACCCGAAGCCTTACCTGCCATCCCAGGGAGAATTTTTATGCCTTCAGGCTGATCCATGATTATGGTAACGGGATAGGTTCTAGTCGTTGCCGAGGCCTCGGGTCCAATTTCTTTTATCTGTGCTGGAATTTCAATGTCCGGAAAAGGATCAAACACAACTTTTATATCTTCTACATAGGGGGCTAACGATATTAAGCTTTCTGGAATATTCACCACCATCTCAATGCTGGAATCATCTAAAATTCGTAGAATAGGTTGTTTCGCTTGTACGTTTTCAAAGTTCTCCACATAGGTTCTTGCAACATTTCCATCAAACGGCGCTTTTAAATAAGTGTATTGCAATTGATCCTTGTCTGAATCAAATTCAGCTGCAAACGATTTTATGTTGGCTTTTTCCTTATCACGATTTTCTCGTTTACGGTCTACGGCTGCTTGACTGGTTGCACCAGGGTCTTGTTTGAAAATATTTAGCTCACGTTGATATTCACTTTGTGCACGGCGCGAAGCTGCCTTAGCATTATCAAGCCTACCCAAAGCGGATTGAACTGCGACTTCAAAATCTCGCGGATCGATGCGTGCAACTATATCGCCTTCTTTTACTTCGTCGCCGACTTCAACAGGAAATTCAATTAAAGGACCTGCTACACGAAAAGCTAAATCAATCTCCCGTGTTGCTTTTGCTCGGCCAGGGAAATTACTTTGTGAAAATTGACCGGCACTTGGAATCTGAAACGCCCGTACCGGACGTATCACTTCTTTTTCTTCAGCTTCTTGTTTTGAGCAATTGCTGATTGTAAGGGCAATGATAAGTATCAATACTGAATTCAATGCAATGTGAATAGGTCGCGTTTTCAAATCTTTTAACATTGATCTTTCCTCTGCATGCTATTGCAACATGAATTTCATATGCCCTTGTTTGTTTCTAGACTCTGGGTATTATTCGCAATGTTTCCGATTATCTGGATGTTACTCTGCTAAAATCTTTCCCCAATCGGTTCTTTCGCGCATCGTATCTTTAATTTCATCTGTTACGTAATCTTTGTCTTTGCGTATCTGCCACCCACCCCCTAAAGCTTTGTACATAGCAATAAGGTTTGTTGAAATATCGCCACGCGTTTGCGTCCATTGATCTTGTTGATCGACAAGAGAAGTCTGTGTATCGATTACCCGTTGGTAATCCGTTACCCCATCACGGTATTGCAATAGCGCAAGCTCCACGGATCGTGATGCGGCATTAACACTATCACTTAAGAATACTTCTGTTTCTTGAGCGCGAAGAAAGCCGACGATTGCATCTTCCACCTCGCTAGCTGCGCGCAAAACCGTATCTTGATAATTAACCACTAACTGTTGGAAACGTGCATCTTGCACACGTACCTGATTTTTAATACGTCCGTAATTAAAAATATTCCAGGTAAAGGATGGGCCGCCAAAAAACTCTAAACCATCACTCTGGAACAGCTCATCTATTCCGTCATTCCCTGATCTAGTAGAATTTGTACCGCCACTACTTCTTAAACCTAAAGAACCGAAGAGGGTAAAACTTGGGAATAAATCAGCCCTTGCTACACCAATTAACGCGCTTTGCGCTGCGGTTTCCAATTCTGCTATGCGTATATCCGGGCGTCTTCGTAATAACTCTGCGGGCATGCCCACTGCAACTTCAGAAGGAGCAATGGGAATATCTTTTTCTTCACCTAAAATACCGTGCAATTCGCTAGGCGGCTTTCCTAATAGAGTGCTTAGCGCGTTTTTAGCTTGACGATAGCCGGTTTTAAGTCTTGGAATTGTTGCCTGTGTATTGCGTAATAATGTTTTTGCTTGCTGCACATCCAGTTCAGTAGTTGCGCCATTTTGAAATCTGACTTCTGTGATACGTAAACTTCTTTTTTGTAAATCAACGTTCTGTTCTGCTAACTGTATGCGTTTCTCAAATGTTCGGATCACGACATACACATTTGCAACTTCTGATAATAAGCTGACTAGGAAATCATCGTAAGCTGCCATATTCGCCAGCAAATTTGCATCCGCTGATTCAATGCCGCGCTTAAACTTCCCCCAGAAATCTAATTCCCATGCAGCATCAAAGCCCACATCAAAATCCCAGTAGTTCAAATCACCTTCAAAAGTATTGGCAGAATTTTTACTTATCTTGTTATAGGTAGCGCCACCTCTCGCTTGTTGCACTTGTGGGTATAAATTTCCCTTAGCAATGCCTAATTGGGCGCGAGTCTCAAGTACGCGTAATCCTGCAATTTGTAGAGTTAAATTTTGCTGATAAGCATCGTTGATTAAAGACTCAAGCACAGGATCATTAAAAACTTTCCACCATTCAGCATACTCTGCCGGCTCAGATTTTAGTTTTGAATCTTCAATGTCGATCCATTCTTCTGCAACTTCAGAATCAGGTGTTTCAAAGTCTGGTCCGAGCGTTGCACATGCAGACAACATAAAAGAAACATGCGTAGCTAAAAGACATGTTCTCGCAAACATGCTTAATTTAACAGACAATAAGTTGGTTAACCTGCTGCGCATAATTTTTTGATAAAAAATTATTAGGAACGATTGTTAATTTTTATATATATTTATCTTATATATTTAGTATTTATACTATGCCTTAA
>JAPUHH010000209.1 GCA_027297825.1 Gammaproteobacteria bacterium | reverse complement strand
ATGTTTCGAGTATTTTTTTCATAATGCTACTTAGCGGTTGTGTTGCTCTTGGGCCCGATTACGAACAACCAGAAGCCGATGTTGAATCGAATTGGTTAGAGAGCGAGGATTCACGCATATTGAGTGAACAGCCTGCTGATCCAAAATGGTGGCAGTCTGCATTTCATGATCCGGTACTTGATCAGCTAATTGAAACGGCCTTTAAGCAGAATCTTACACTTCGATCTGCCGGACTACGAGTACTACAATCACAACAACAACTTGCCATTGCAATTGGTAATCAATATCCACAGCAGCAACGAATAACAGGCTTTGCAGGAAGAGAAAAAGATGAGGGGACAACGTTTGATGATTACAATCTTGGATTCAATGTTAGCTGGGAACTGGATTTTTGGGGGCGATTCAAACGCCAGATTGAATCTGCTTCTGCAGCAGCTGATGCGAGTGTAGCCGATTATGATGATGTTCTAGTATTACTCATTTCTCAGGTTGCCCAGACATATGTTCTGATTTGTACTTTTAAAGAGCGGCTAAAAGCAGCCAACAATAACATTAAACTTCAGGAAAAGAGCTTGCGTATTGCCAAAGCAAAGTTTGATGCGGGCGATGTGAGTGAATTAGACGCCGATCAGGCTGAAAGTCTGTTGTACAACACCAAAGCAACGGCGTCTACATTTGAAATTTCATTACAGCAGTTTAAGAACTCACTTGCTTTTTTACTCGGCAAGCCTCCTCACGATCTAAATTATTTGCTTGGAGAAAAACTGACGATACCTTCTGCACCAGCAGACATTGCTCTTGGTATGCCGCAAGATCTTATCCGGCGACGGCCTGACATACGTGGAGCAGAACGCGTGCTTGCGGCGCAAAGTGCACAAATTGGTTTTGCCATAACCGAGTTATATCCACATTTTTTTATTGGCGGTTCAATTGGTACCAACGCTACGAGTACCGGGGATCTTTTCAAAAAGGATAGCGAAGTCTGGGATATTTTTGGCGCATTTGAATGGAACATATTTAATTACGGGCGTCTTCGAAGTAATGTCCGATTACAAGATGCACTCTTTCAACAATTATTGGTCGACTACCTGAATACTGTTTTGCAAGCACAGGTCGATGTTGAAAATGCAATAATTGCCTACTTAAAATCATACGAACAGCTAGACTCATATCGAATTGCATATGAAGCGTCGCAACGTTCTGTAGAAATTTCAACAGCTCAGTATCAAAATGGCCTTGTAAGTTTTAATACGGTAATTAATACCTTGAGGGATAACGTGCAACAACAGGATTTACTTTCTTCGACTCAGGGAAACGTAGCCACCAATCTTGTTCTAGTCCAGATGTCACTTGGAGGTGGCTGGGAGATACGCGGCAACCAAAATCCTGTGGATCTTCTTCCCGCTACCATGAAAGATGAGATGCGTGAAAGAACTAAACAATGGGAAGGAGTTTTGCAATAATTTAATGCGTTCAACTAGTAAAATTATTCTAAGCGGTACACTACAGCTATTATTAGATATTATGCCGCAACAGCTTACAATTACTTGCATGGAATATGCTTAAGTTGTAAGAAAAGAAGAGAGATATGCTAATAAATATTGCTATAGGTGTGTCGTTAATATTAGCTGCAAATGTAGTTTATACCGGAAGTATGTTCATAGTAAGGCATGCAGCTTTTTCAAATTTAGAGGGCGTTCAACAATTTTATAAAATACCTTACTTCAGCTTAAATCCAGGAGGTTCTTTCAGCCAAGGATAACCCTTGAGCCCCTTATGATAACCAAGATCAAAAAGTTTTGTCATGTACACTGGATCAAACCCTTCTGTTGGCTCTTCCTCGAAACTAGATGGAATATAGGCAAGATTAAAATCATTCCCATCTCTCTCACAAAGTGCATAGATTTGATATAAATCTCCTATACCTTGTGTTCTGATGAGTGACTCAATCGTGCGAGATGCAATCGGGAAGATTTCACGTTTAATACCTTGATAATCTGGATCTAAGAATGAGTTGCGCATTACAAAAACTTTGGGCTTACCCTGTACTTTTAGCTTTTGTGTAATTATTTTCCAATCGATCGACGCAGGATATACAAATACTTGTGACCCTGTACCACCATCTACATGCATTTCATCATATGGTTTCCCGTTTGCTTCTATTGGTATGATAACGGGAGGGAAGGCTATTGGAATGGCAGCTGAAGCTCGCAGAATATCATGAATTAGTTCAATCTTTCGGGGATAGTTGCTTAATGCTATTGAACCTAAACTCCAAATCACTGCACGACTCGCATCTAAATTAACCGTACCAATAAAAAGTCTTCGACCTTGTTTATGTTCAGCCGCAATTGCTTCAATAACATCAGTAGTGATGTATTTAGCAATAAGTTGTTTCAGGGGTTCAGTATCAGCGATTGAATCGCTTAAGATCGCGCTAATTAGTCCTCGTTTTTTGGCAACGTCTTTTGTAGTCGTCGTAGTATAGACTGCTTTCAATTCATCATCATACTCCGAGCCTAAGAAAGCAAAAGGCGCGGTTAAGGCACCCGTGCTGATTCCAGTTACCATGGTAAATTCAGGGCGCGTACCGGACTCGCTCCACCCAAAAAGGATTCCTGCACCATAAGCACCGTTGGCACCTCCTCCAGAGATGGCAAGATAGTTGTGAGGCTTATTGTAAATCGCTGGAAAATATTCCTGAAAATCTGACTCCGAGAAAGACTCGAAGCGATCCTTAGAGAACTTTGGCCACTCATCTCCCCAGAAACGAGCCTCCGGGATACCGGGTATAGTTGCATCATTGGTTAATTCTGCGGGTACTGGATTTCGTTCCGGCACGCTGACGCATCCAAAAAAGAAGAGCAGAAGTAGAACTAAACTACACTGAGTATGTGATTTGGGAGATACGGTAAACATAATTATTATAGTTATCTTTACACCATTCAAAAAG
>JAPUHH010000208.1 GCA_027297825.1 Gammaproteobacteria bacterium | reverse complement strand
CGTAACCCTTGTACTACTTGGGGAATCATTTGGAGGTACTTTAGCCATTCTACTTGCGCATAGAGCTAACAATAATCTAAAAGGAATCATTTTATGTGCAAGTTTTATTATGAACTCCCACGCGTTGTTCGCTAGATTTCTTATACCTGTTTTAAGTCCTTCAAGTTTTCACCAAGAACTACATACCTGGCCATCAAAATTTCTTAATTGGAAATCAGTCTGGCGAAACACTAACTGAAAACATAAAAGCAGCAACCAAAGAGGTGTCGGCAAAAGCATTTAATATGCATTTAAGAGAAATTACTGATACTAACGTGTCCGAACAATATGAAAAAAAGAATTGCCTATTTTATAGCTTCAGGCAACACATGGCAGACTAGTCAGCTCAAGCTCACTTAAGCTAATAAAGTCATTTAATAGCAGCGTGCAATCACATGTATTTGAGGCACCTCAAATGCTATTGCAAGTTGAGCCTAAAAATAAGGCAGATGTAATTAATAAATTTGTACAGCCTGATATTTAGAGCTAAAGTCCATTTTTATAAATGCACTATTAGGATAAGTTACTGAGTAACCAGATGAAAAAGTTAAAAAATGAAATCGAGCTAACTAAAAAAGCAATTCGCGTGGGAATAGTGTATGCAGAAAAACGCGGCGTTGTTAAATTTGAAGCCACAGATTCTGCAAATGATAAAGCAGAGTATCTATATCGCTTACTCGTACATGATAAATTAATCCACCCACTAGCAAAAGACCAGCTAAATCTTCCCAATATGAAGCATAAGCTTGCGATTTGGGTCTCACATCAACTACCCAAAGATCATCCTCTTCTTCAATAGGCACCGTGCAACGATTAGGCGAATACGCTTATCATGCCAACTACAGGCAAAAATAATGCTACTGAACATCACCCTTTAGCTAGAATTTTATTTCTGCCAGCTTGTGATCGATTTTGCCGCCTTAATGTTAGAATTTTCAATCGTCAATTTGAAGTGACGGAAACTGAAACCATTCCCAAACAAGCAGGACTTATCTTCTGCGCTAATCACGTCAATGCGCTGATCGATTTGTTAGCACCTATTAAGCTACCATATTTGAACTAAATGAAAATATTTAGCATGAAAAGCATAGCACTACTTTTAGGACTCTGTATTTATATACTTTCAAGCCCTATTTATGCTGCCAGAGATACCGTTACCTTCCTATCAGGAGATGGTATTAAAATTACCGCAGATACCTACATCGCACATGAAAATAAAAACACTCCATTGTTGGTTCTGTTTCATCAAGCAGGCTGGAGTCGAGGCGAATACCTAGAGATTGCTCCCAAACTTAATGCATTGGGATTCAATTGCATTGCAATTGATCAGCGTTCGGGGAAATCTGTTAATGGAATTGAAAATGAAACCGCACTTAGCGCCAAGCAAGCTGGAAAAAATATTCGATATGTCGATGCCTTGCCCGATATAGAAGCTGCACTTCGTTATGCAAAGTCACAATATAATGAGAGTAAAATAATTGCCTGGGGCAGTTCCTATTCAGCTGCGCTTGTTTTACACATCGCTGGAACACTATCCGAATTAGTCGATGGGGTGCTCGCTTTTTCACCGGGGGAATACTTTCCTAAACAAGGTAAGTCAAAATCATGGATTCAAGATGCTGCCGCAAACATTAGTGCACCAGTATTTATCACCTCAGCACGCGACGAGAAATATAATTGGTCGGCAATTTATTCTGCAATCAAATCCAAACAAAAAACATCCTTTACCCCTACTTCAAAAGGGCGCCATGGATCAAGAGCGCTTTGGGAACAGTTCGATGATAGTGAAGATTATTGGAAAGCAGTAAATGCATTTTTAAGCAATAATTTTCTTTAATTATGCTTATGTACACTGCTAATTTATATTTAGTCTAGTATAATTTGGTAAAGCATCTACTGTAATGGCCAATTTTAAAGAAGGTTGATAAGCATGCAAACTATTAAACAACTTCTAGACACAAAAGGTAATAATATATTATCTATCGATCCGAATAGTTCAGTATATGACGCGATCAAAGCTATGGCTGACAATCACGTTGGATCATTACTCGTGATGAAAAATGATAATCTTGTTGGGATCATTACGGAGAGGGATTATTCTAGAAATGTAATCCTTAAAGGAAAATCTTCAAAAGACACGCCAGTTAAAGATATTATGATATCTAATGTGTTATGCGCGAAACCAGAGCAGTCCATAGAACAATGCATGGCACTTATGACTGATAAACGCGTCAGACATTTACCAGTGGCAGAAAATGACAAAGTTATTGGCATCATTTCTATAGGTGACTTGGTAAAAGCTATCATCTCTGAGCAAAAGTTTATGATTGAACAACTAGAGCATTACATCAATGGCTTAGCTACCTGAGCAAAGGTCAGTGGATTCGAGAGTTGCTAAACCTCGTGTTATATTAGATTTTTGGTTCTCAGAACCTGCCAATAAACATTGGTTTAAACCAACTCCTGAGTTTGATGAGGAAATTCGTATAAAATACGAAGCTATCTGGGAGCTCGCATCAACCAATCAATTAGACCAATGGCAAAAATCACCTGAAGGCTCGTTAGCCTTAATTATTATTCTAGACCAGCTCCCACTTAATATGTTTAGAGGAACTGCACGGAGCTTTTGCACAGAAAAAAAGGCCATTGAAACAACACACTACGCTATTGCAAATCAATTTGATTCAAAACTGACCTCTACCCAACTAGCCTTTTTATATATGCCACTCATGCACAGTGAAGACCTTCAAGACCAAATTTTGTCCGTGACACTATTTAAAAAAGCAGGCCTTGAAAGTAATTTAAAGTTTGCCAAACATCATCGAAGCATTATCCAGCGCTTTGGTCGTTTCCCACATAGAAATATTATTTTGAATAGAAATAGCACAGCGGATGAACGTAAGTATTTAGCCTCACCTGAAGCTTTCAACGGATAGGCCAATCGTGCATACAAACAATTCATGGCGTGACCCATTGCTTATCATAATTGTAATCGCATCCATCATTGGCTTTTTCTTTATAAAACCCATTCCTCAAGACTTGACATACCATAACTTTGTGGACACTCGTAATATTTTGGGTATCGCGAACTGTTTTAATGTGATATCAAATTTACCCTTCTTATTTGTCGGTATCGCGGGCCAACGTTATGTACTTACGCACTGGCATGGTAGAGCGTCATGGAGTTGGCTAGTACTCTTTCTATCCGTACTACTCGTTGCGGCAGGCTCATCTTACTATCATCTGAATCCAAGCAACGAAACATTAACCTGGGACCGTTTGCCAATGGCAATTGGGTTTATGGCATTACTTGCAATAGTACTGGCCGATTATGTAACCCCTAAATTTGAAAAATGGTTGTTCGTTCCGCTATGTTTGCTTGGAATTTTTTCAGTGCTTTATTGGCATATGAACGATGACTTACGAATTTATGCCTGGGTTCAATTCTTCTCATTAGCGTTATTAATAATAGTAATTTCTATCTACAAACCCAGCTCAATGCAAACAAAATATCTTATTTTTGCAATAGTCTTTTATGTCTTTTCAAAAATCACTGAATATTTTGATGTAACTGTTTTTAACCTCACGCTTGAAATGATTAGCGGACATTCGATCAAGCATTTATTAGCCGCTATAAGCACTGTTTTCTTTTATTTGATCTTAAAACATCCTAAAACCTAAACTATTTTATAAATCTGTTCCCATATCTAATACAATACTTACATGCAACTTCTATTTTATCCTGAAGATGAAAAAATTCATCCCTGGCTCACCATGCTATTGAAGTCTTACTCCATTACAGATCAAGGAGTATCTGCTGCAATTGAGTCAGAAACTAGCATAGATCGGAAGCTAGCCTGTCACCGAGGCTGTGCAGCTTGTTGTCGAACGCATACCTCCATCCCATTAACGCCTTTTTAATTAGTCGGCATTTCTTTGCATGTAACAGAGAAAATTGAAGGCTTTTCACGTATAAAGTTACAGTCGCAATTACAAAAACACCAATCTGGTGAAGCCTGCCCTTTCCTAGTAGATAACGTATGCTCAATTTATGAATTTCGACCCTATGCTTGCAGACATTTTAATGTATTCAATCAAGTCTGCGATGAAGGTGAAGACGCTTATTACACTCGCAAAGAAGATGTACTTACACCATCACAATCAAGCATCGATGATGCCTACTTTGAAACATTACCATTTTATGACCTTGAGCAAAACGAGGAAAATAAATACAAAGTAGAAAAAGGTGAAATCAATAAGGTCATCCATGTTTTACAAGAGTTAAATTGGGAAAGTCTGGCAGACAAAATGACTGCCTTTACACGCGCCAATTGATAACAGCATTATGCAGCACTCACACATCCAACATACGCCCTCAAGCAATACATTAGCCTTTGCGGTCGGCACAGCACTAAATATTGCTTTTGTGCTGGTCGAAGCTACCTATGGGGTCCTTTCAAATTCCTTAGCACTAATAGCTGATGCTGGACACAATCTTAGCGATGTTCTTGCCTTACTACTGGCATGGGGTGCAACGTATTTAGCCCAACGCAAACCAACCCGTACCAAGACTTATGGGCTGCGACGTGGGACCATACTCGCAGCCTTGATCAGTTCACTCATGCTATTGATGACTATGGGGATTGTGGCATGGGAAGCAATGGGTCGATTTGAAACCGTTACCTCTGTTGATTCAAAAACAATTATTATTGTCGCGGCGATTGGGGTTGTGATCAACACCGCTACCGCACTCCTTTTTCTATCCAATAAGAATCATGATTTAAATATCAGAGCTGCATTTGTTCATATGACCGCAGATGCAATAGTATCGCTTGGCGTGGTAGTAGCAGGCATCGTAATTATGCTCACCAGCATCTACTGGTTAGATCCAGCTATCAGCTTACTCATTGTCGTCGTAATTATTATTAGCACTTGGAGCCTATTAAAAGATTCATTTAATTTGGCCATGGATGGAGTGCCTAAAGGCATCGATATTGACGATGTGAAGAAATTTATTCTTGAACAAGACGGCGTAAAGGAAATTCATGACTTACATGTTTGGGGTATGAGCACCACCCAAGTTGCCTTAACCGCACATATCGTACGCGACAAGACTCATATCGATGACCATTTCTTACTTAAAATAAGTGATGACTTGCATAAACAGTTTAGTATTGCGCATACTACAATACAAATTGAAACTGGAACTGAAAAACATGTATGTGAACTAGGCCATACTGACAGTATTTAACATTAAAGACTCAAGCCAGATGTGATCAAACTATTTCGATTCTGCCTCATAGGCTGCTTTGCATTCTTTATTTTTATCCCCATAAATGTAGATGCTAATTACTATGCAGATTTTTCTAAAGCTTTAAAACAAAAACTAGAAAACAAAAAGCAACAATTAGGCAGCAGTTACCAACCGCGAACAAAACATATATCCGAAGATGGGAAACCCATCTATACCAATCGACTCTTGCTCGAAGAATCACCGTACCTACTTCAACACGCACACAACCCGGTTAACTGGCACTCCTGGAGTGAAGAAACATTTAATATAGCCAGACAGCAAAACAAACTTATTTTTCTTTCCATAGGCTATTCTACCTGTCACTGGTGTCATGTGATGGAGCATGAAAGTTTCGAAAACATAGAAATCGCTAAACTTTTAAATCTAAATTTTATTAGTATAAAAGTAGACCGTGAACGTCGCCCAGACATTGATGCTACGTATATGGCAGCCATTAACATCGTAAACAAACGAGGCGGATGGCCTGCTTCTTTATTCCTTACCAATGAAGGAAAGCCATTTGTCGCTACGACCTATATCCGACCTGCTCAATTCAAACAACTTATTCATGATGTGGCGCAAACCTGGGAACAACAGCCAGATAACATACTGACTTACGCAGATGAACTCCATGATACGGTATCAGAGTACCTAAATACCCATTCTACATTAGAGCAACTCAAAAAAACCACAAGCAGTCAAGCAATGAACCTCATCATTGCAAGATACGATGAGTTTAATGGAGGCTTTGGAGATGCTCCAAAGTTCCCAAGCGAGCCTAAATTACTATTTCTGCTACATCAATTACGCCAGCAACCTTCGCAAGACTTGTATAAGATTTTATCTCTTAGCTTACATGCAATGGCCCAGGGGGGAATATATGACCAAGTAGGTGGCGGATTTCATCGTTACGCTACGGATCCACACTGGAATATCCCACACTTTGAAAAAATGCTTTATACCCAAGCTCAATTAAGCAAAATTTATCTAGATTTATATGCACTTAGCGCAGATCCAGAATTTGCCCTAATTGGAAAAGAAATTCTTACATATGTTAAACGCGAAATGACCTCTCCTAAAGGTGGTTTTTATTCTGCTACCGATGCAGATAGTGAGGGTAAGGAAGGTGAGTATTTTATTTGGAAACTAAATGAGATGGAAACCTTACTTCCGCATGACCTGTATACCCTTGCTATCGATATCTTCAATGCAACTAAAAATGGAAATTTTGAAGGCAGCAATATTCTGCATCGCACACTACCACTTATAAGTTATGCTGAAAATAATAAAATCACCCAATCCGTTCTTCAGCAAAAATTAGATCGCATTAAAACAGCACTTTACACAGAGCGTAACCATCGGGTTAAGCCTTTACGGGATGAAAAAATAATAACAGCCTGGAATGGCTTGATGATTGAAGCATTTGCGCATGGATTCAATATTCTCAATGAACCCGAATTCCTAAGCGTTGCAATAGAAGCTGCGGAATTTATTTGGAACCATAATCGAAATAAAGACAATAACCTATTAAGAAGCTTTTATGCAGTATCCGGCACACTCAATGCTACTCAAGATGACTATGCACATTACATCAATGCATTAATTACACTGTATGACGTCACAAATGACAATATGTGGCTAACTAAATCAGAGAGCTTGGCAGGTAAAATGCTTGAACATTTTTGGGACCAGAAAAATGGTGGTTTTTATTTAAATTACAATAAGAATAACTTTCTAAATCTTACTCGCGTTAAAGATCGGCATGATGGAGCGATCATTAGCGCGAATGCCGCTGCAATCAGAGCTCTGAATCGGCTTGCAAAAAGAACAGGGAAATCTGTATATGAAACGAAAGCAAAGCAGACCATCGCAAGTTTCGCAACCGAAATCAATGCCCTGCCTGAAGCCTATCCAGGCATATTACTCGCAGATGAAGAAATCAAACATGGTGCCTTAAGTAACATTACCTATGCAGCCGAAGGTAACGTGAAAATTGTAGCGAAGCCTAATCATAATAATGGCATTGATATAAACATCACCCTACAGCCAGGCTGGCATATTAATAGCCAAGTTACCCACTCAAAAGATTACTTACCTACTGTTATATCAATAGATAATAGAACACAAGGCTGGAAGTTTGAAAAAGTGACCTACCCTCTCCCTCAAAATATTGAAGTTACATTTGAAGAAAAACCTTTATCAGTATTCTCAGAAGACATAAAGATAATAGGAAAGCTTAAAAATATCGAAACGAACAAAAATAAATGGCTTCAAGCAATCCCAATAAATATTATGCTGCAAGCATGCAACGATGAAATTTGTTTGCTGCCTGAAGAATTAACTATTTATGCTCAAATCTATTAATTATTGATTCATACCTAGCCTACAAAATACTCAAACAAGCCATTACATGACTTTAAACTAATATTTGCATCGAATCGCACCGGTAATTTAGCCTTTTGGGCTTCGGGATTAGATGGAGCTAAACCCATTCAACTCACCAATAACAAGAAGTATGAAAATTGGTGGCCCAGAGCTTCCCCAGACAAAACAAAAGTCTTACTTTATACATCACCCAAAAGCTCAAAAGAAAGCTCTTATGATCAAAGTTCTCTTTGGCATTAATGGCCAGAGTGAAATACAACTAATCCAAAATAGTGCCTATAGCTGGCACACACAAGGTATTGCAGATTGATCTCCAAATAGCCAGTGGATTGCATTTGAAACCCAAACCCTACCCTTGTATTGGCTACTGGATAAATGGGCCTTACGAGTCCCTTCAACCAGTGTCGGACAAACCGTTAATCAACTTAATGATGGACATGTCAAAACCCTACCAAGATGGAGTCCAGATTCATACAACTCTATTTTTATCATCTACGATTTAAACAAAACAAAATTTTAGCCTATGGAATTTCAACCATTATGGAACAAATTTAGCAAAATCAAAGGCTAGTAATTAATTCAAAGATATCCAAGTAGCTATTTATTAATACAAATATTTAGCTGTAAACTCTCAAAATATACATAGATAATCAACACCTATAAGAATAAGTAAGACCTTACTCATTATAAACCAAGTTCTTCTAACGGTTCCTCATAGGGGTTTCTGCTATTAATTATATTTCTTCCTGAACTTCCTATACTAAATGATAAGACCGTTTCATACTGCTTTACTCGATTATAATTTTTATCGATCAAGTCCAGATGCGCTTTAGTTAGTCGATGTATGAAATTTTCGTTCGTATTCTCGGCCAATTGGTAAGCGTCCCATAGCCTAAGGCCTCTTATCACCGCGCGGTGATAATGATCAAAGGTTACACTCTTTTCAACAGCATAAAACTGCACCAACATAGAGGCTTTGCTGAATTTTTCTATTATTTTTAGCTTTATTTCTTCAGTATCATCGGGTAATGAATTTCTTTGTTTGCGTGTTATTTTAAATCTCACTCTAGCCATATATATACAGTAAAGTGAAGTGCCCTCCTGGATCAATTCATACAGCTGTTTTAACGCGCTAATTTTTTCTCGACTGGCTTCAATATATTGCTGTTTTTTTCTCTCCTGTTGGTTGCTGTCATTCGTTAGTTTGGTGGTTCTATTGTGAGCAACTATTGCAATACCGGCCCCTAGCAGCACTAACCAAAAAGCCTTGGTGGTATGGATAAGTTCTGCAGCTAATTTGAAAAAGACCTCCATGTGCTACTCCTTTAGCAACTCGAATTATATAGGGCTATGTAGCCCGCACTAAGATACTAGTGAGATGGTTTGTATTTGTAGATAATCTATCGCTTCAATCTTGTTTTATACAAGTAAGGCGATTTTGATATTGAGAGCTAGGTCACTTAAACACATGGTGGGACTTAATAACTCATTGAATTGTTGTATTTAGAAATCAAGCTGAACTTGAAATTTTAATTGAAATATTATGATTTTGTGTTTGACATATTAAATATTCGATACTCGATAAATTTTGATCCGGTCCAGTAAATGCACGCTTTTGGTCGTTTGCGGTCATTCACAACTTTTCTCAGATTACCATTTGCTACAAAAAGCCATTTAATTTAAAAATGGCAATAGTGACATGACGTTCTAAATTAAAAAACATAACTAACTTTAAAATTGTGTAAAATAATTACAGATTACAAGCCACAAAATAACGATTTTCAGTTAAGGCTAAGCTGAGTCGCTTTAAACAAAAAATAGATAAGATCAATATACATTTAAGCCTAATTGAACTATGAATATAAATAGCGCAAAAGGTGCTTTTGACAAATAGCTGTTTCTCCCGCACTTCTCAAGCTGCCAAACATATTAAAATAAATAAAATATTCCAGGCTATTGGAAGAACAATATGAGGTAGAGTGAAAAGATATTTTTGCAGACCACCCACAGAGGCTAAATTATAAGCTCATATAACCTGTAAAGAGGCATGCCGCAATCCATTCAAACAAACTAATCTAATTTATAGTCCTACAGCTTAGCTCGTCATGAGCTTCGAGGATTCATAATCGAGAGTAAAAGCGGAATAATGCTAAAGGTTGCAAACAGAGATACCAGCATCGCAATGCTCGTGAGCATTCCAAAGTATATTGAAGGTACAAAATTTGATAGAACTAGTGTAACAAATCCTAGTGTTATGGTAATCGAGGTGAAATAAAGCGCTTTACCCACTGTGGTTTGTGAAGCAAGTATCGCTTGATAATTATCATTACTCTCTGCAAACTCCTTTTTATAGCGGTGTATATAATGAATAGCGTAATCAACACCTATCCCAATCGTAATGGCGGCTATTGTTATGGTCATAATATCTAAAGGTATGCCAAATATACCCATCAACCCCAAAACAAATAAAGCTGTAAAGATATTTGGCAATGTCCCGATAAAGGCAAGTTTTAAACTGCGAAACAAAATTGTTAGCATGATTAATATGCAAATAAATACCGTGCCTAATGTGAGAATTTGAGAACGAAATAAGCTTTGTAGAACATTGTTATACAGCACGCTTATACCTGTTAACCGAAACTCATCGCCATTTTTCACATAACTTTCATTAAGGTCTGCACTAATTTTTTTCAATAAGTCATTGCGTATCAGCGTGTGATCGGAATCTTTAATACGTGCCACAATTCGTGCCTGACTGCCTTCGGTGGAGACATAGGGTGAGATCAGCACTTGTTTTACATTTTCTGGAACTTTTGAATAGACGAGTGCTAAGTGGAAGTCTTCTAATGGCTCGCCTTTGTTAACGGTACGAAATACTTCTTCCGTACTGGCAAGTGACAATACTTTGCCAACTTGTGGCAAGCTTTCAAGATACTTATGTATTTTTTCTATTTTCTTAATGCCGCTACGATTGTACCAATAACTTTTTACAGTAAAGTCATCTTGAGTTTTCTCAAGATCTGCTAAGTAATCATCAAACTCATCATCATCATCATCTTCCTCGATCTCTTCTTCTGTTTCCGGTGCGGCTTCTAAAATCACTTCCAAAGGTACGGTCCCACCCAATTCTTGGTCGACCAATTCAAGCCCTTGATAAATATCGGTAGATTTTTTGAAGTAATCGATAAATCGATTCTCAACAGTAATCTGGCCTATTCCAGCAATATTTAGCACAAATATACCGATTAGAATCGCTACTATAAGTTTCTTATTATTTACAATGGCATCAAGAATATTCTCAAGAAAAGACACCGACTTGTCTTCTTTGAAATCCTTAGATTTTGGCTCAATTAATTTGATTAACGAAGGCAATACCGTAAATGTTAATAAAAAGGCACAAAACAAACCTAAGATCATGATATAGCCAAATATTATGACTGGATTGATATCACTAACAATTAAAGAGAAAAATGCAATTGCGGAAGTTATAACCATGTAAAAGCATGGCGTTATTATTTGAGATAAGGTTTTTGTTATTTTTTCATCAACACTTTTATCCGGGTACAAAGTATTAATTTCTTGATAACGAATAATGACATGTATCGACAAGGTTATAGAGAAAATGATCAGCAAGGCTACGAAATTTGACGAAATAATCGTAAGCTGAAAACCAAGTAATGCAGTGATTCCAGCCACCAAAAGCACATTTAATACTGCGCATATTAGCGCTAAAAATATCCATGCAGGATTACGGAAAAATATAAACAAAACTAGCACCATAACAAGAATGATAGCGATGCCAAATACTTTAATATCTTGAACAACGTATTCCTTCATATCGTTGCCAATTAAAGGCGCTCCAGCCAAATAGAACTCGCCTCTACTTTGATGCTCAGAAATAATGTTGCGCACTGACATAAGTACATTTTTATAGCGCTCATTCACTACTTGTCTCTGCGCTTGGATGTCAGCACGCATAGATTCGAGTTCTAGCAATTCAGTACTATTCAACTCTTGAGATACTTGCTTTTCAAGCAATACATACTTTTGTTGTAGCAAGCTGACCAACTCGTGATTCTTTTGAATGTCTACTTTTATAGCTGTAGAACCAAGGTCTTTACTTACCAAGTTGTCCACATAAATAGGGCTTGTTGTAAATTCTTTTCGCGCTTTTCCCAGATCTACATTCGGTGATAGTAAGTTTGCAAATTTTGTTGTACCAGTCTTTTCATCTTCTTCTTGTTGTAGCAATAGTGGAGCATTGCTAATTGAGGTAACGCCCGATACATCTTTAACACTTTTAAATTGGGATGATATATTTTCAACCAAGGCAATAGTTTTTGTATCTAACAATGCTGCTGTTGGCTTAAATCCAACAATGATAAATTCATCTGTCCCATATTGTTGATGCACTTCTCGATAGTATTTAAGATCAGGATCACTCTCTAACATGAGCGAATCTGGAGATGCATCAATATTTAAATTTTTAATTTGCGTTCCAGCCGCGATCACAAGGGCTAGCATGCATAGAAGAATGATATAGGGGTACCGTATAACTACACGTGAGAGTGTATTAACTAAAGAAGAGAACATCACTTTATTATTATCGTTTGTGTAACTTATATTCTAACACGAAATACTGATTTGGTCGTATGTGGCACATACTCAGCAAGCATTTAACCTCTGCTCGAACTCGCCTGCTTGAGTATGATGCATAAAGTGTACTGAGGTATTCATTGTTGAAATTAGCTTGGGCAAGATGGAGTCTATGCAACCATGAGATGCGAGCTCATCGACATTAGCCTCAGTCAAGGTTATATCGGCTGATTTTACATACATTAAATGATCTGCGGATAAGTATGTTGCCAACCATGCCGCAAGGCTATCCGACGTCAGATCCCAAGTCTTGGCCAAATCACAATATTGAGTCACCATCTCGTATGGCTCCCAAAGGGCTACTTTTGTTTGTTCCCAGCATGCATTTAATTGCTCTTTATTACTTACCAAACCAAGCTCAGGACATAACGATGCGAGTAAATTTCCAAACTGTTGCATGGCAAGTACTGCCATGTTGTGTGCAAGGGCCTGATCCAAATTGAACTGCTGGTCGGCACTACGTACTTGATCCGCAAATGGCCCACCACCTGGCACGATAACAATCTGTTGAGATTTACAACGACTAAGTGTATTTAGCCACTCTACAAGATGCTCACTCTTGTAAAGGCTACCTCCAACCTTAATGACCCATAGCATAGCTTTTACCTGGGTTAAACAACTGCATAATCGAAGCAGCTTTATCAAAGGTTTCTTGATACTCTGAATTTACTTGAGAATCATACACAATGCCTCCACCTGCATAAAAATGCATGGACTGGTCCTTATGTACAATTGTTCGAATCGCAATATTTGTATCCATATTGCCATCAAAACCTATATAACCTATCGACCCACAGTATATTCCACGTCGATGCGGCTCTAGTTCTTCGATAATCTCCATAGAGCGCAATTTAGGTGCGCCTGTAATAGAACCTCCTGGAAAACATCCGCGCAACAGATCTATTGTGGAACGCTGATCTCGCAGCTGGCCGGTAATGGTACTCACCATATGATGTACATTAGGAAAACTTTCGATATCAAATAGCTTTGACACTTGAACGGATCCGAGCGCACAATTTTTACTAATATCATTACGCAGCAGATCTACAATAATTACATTTTCTGCTTGGTCTTTTTTACTATCCTGCAACTCTTGCATTAGGGACTGATCTTTGCTTTTATCATTGGAACGTGGCCGCGTGCCTTTGATAGGTTTGGTTTGCACGACCCGATCTTTAACGGATAGAAAGCGCTCTGGCGAATTACTCAGAATCTGGAAATCTGGATAGTTCATATATGCACTGAATGGTGAAGAATTAATCTTCCTCAAGGCTTGATATGCGAGCCATGGACTACCTTCTACTGAAACACTGAAACGTTGCGCTAGGTTGACTTGGTAGCAATCCCCTTCTCGAATGTAATTTTTTATTCTTTGAAAAGCATTGCCATAATCTTCTTCAGACATGTTAGAAGTTACCGAACTCTTAACATTAAATTCTGCTCGTTTTATGCACGACGGTTTTTCTGAAAATGTTCTTACTAAATCCCCCCAATTTCGTCGAGTTTTAGTATCCAGCTTATCACCAACTAAGTTGGTTTTTTTGTTCTTATGATCGACCACTATCACCCATGAATATATACCCATCGCCATATCGGGCAGCGACAAATCATCTGTTGCTTTATTAGGAATTTTTTCTATGTAGCGACCCAAGTCGTAATTAAAGAAACCAAGCGCACCACCAATAAATGGTAGTTTAAGGGAATATTTTTTATGTAAGGAAAGATGTTCTTCAAGAATTGCAAAAGGATCTCCAGGAACTGTAAAAGATTCTGACCAAGTTTGTATTTTTGTTTTATTATTTTTCGTAATTAGACGTATGTTAGGTTTTGCAGCAATAATATCATAACGACCTTGTGTGCTTGCAGGCTGGTTACTATCTAAAAACACAGACCAAGGCTCATCGGCAACTTTATCAAATAGTATTGTGCTATCAGGATGATAAGGAAGCTCAGCAAGCAAAAATTCTGTCATGAGAATATTCTCTGGTAACCTAAACAGGCAACAGATGCTGCAGGCGCACAATCACCTACGCTGATTGCAGCCTTGCTATTTTCATACTGTACTAACTGTTCAAAATCGATATAGGAACGATTTAATCGCTGCGCTATATCTTTAACTAAAAACCGCCCCACTCCCGCACCCACGATAGGAGTATTTAATGTTTGTAGTGTTTTGAGCAACTTCTTCCGACAGGCATTAATGATCATTTGCAATTGTTGCTCACGCACATACTCTGCAACGTGTTGCCAGATAGATAAATCCTCTAATACAGCATCATCTCCAAACATGCGAGCTAAACGAATTGCACTGCCCTGAACATCTTTATCGCAACCGTCTAATGTGTCACCCATATCTGCATGCTCAGGCAATTCTTTTGTAAGACGGTACACATCTGCAGTACTCGCAAAGTATTCATTAATAATCGGAATTAATTTATCTTTGATTGGCGCAGATTTACAAAGTGCAAAAATAGGTGTTCTTACCACTCCACAATAAACTAACTCCTGTGCATAGAGTCTTTCAGCATCGGTATAGCCATCAAACTTTACGGTATGACCCTGTATTGTCACAACATCACTAGTAGTACTGCCAACATCAATAAATAATGCATCACTCAGCTGCGTCGCAATATAGCTGGCACTGGCCAGCCAATTTGCCGACGCAACTTCCTTATACATGGCCATTGCATTGTCAGCGCTTACTAAACCTTTCTCTCCTGCAAAGTAGTGAATCTCTGCACCTTGCAAAACACACTCCATTTCTTTGACTAGATTTAACACGCCTTCCTTCCTAGTGCCGAAATGATCAACTAACTCCCCTGTCATGGTGATTACATGTGCAGAATGTGAGAAGTCAAAATCTTTCTTTAACTCGGCGATAGCTATTTTTAGCTGCTCTAATCCAAGCCATAACGAGCAAGGTAGTTGAGCTATCTGTGCAATAGAATCTGCTGCAATCGCTAGTGCCACTTTTACATGTGCGCCGCCAATATCCCAACCCATAACACTATTATGCTGCACGATCAGCCTCAATTTCTATCGTAATTTTATTATTCCTCGTTGCTTCAAATTTGGGTAGTTGTTGATGTGCAAAACAATGCAATATCATCTCTGCTGGATTCACCCCCAAGGCACTACTTAGGCCCGCATAAGACGTTGTTAATCTTGGATTGATCTCTACCAACAAGATTTCTTCTTCGGTTATTAGAATATCTACCCCAATGTAGCCTTGTAGTGATGGCAATGAATGTACTAATTTTTGGCTAAATGACTCGAACTTATGCTTATCAAAAACGTTGACTTGACACTTTACTAATTCAAAACCCTCATTTTCTACCTTTATGCATTGCTCGTTGCAACTTAATAGCAAACATTCCCCATTCCAACAGATCAAGCTTAGACTTGCATGAGTGCCATTAATATATGGCTGGACAATGAATTGCCCACACTGATGCTGTGCCACAGCCGCTTTCAGTTCTATTCGATTGGACAATAAAGACAAATTTTCACACCCGACACCATCAACAGGCTTCATTACAAATTGATTGGCTTCTAAAGCATCTATTTCATTTGGTAAAAACGTTGGAATTTGTGCAATATCATAATTTTGTAGATGCTTGTAGGTCTCATACTTATTGCTGGTTAACTTGATACTTTGAATATCACTGTTTAATAACAAGCAATCATGATTGGAGAATCGATCACACAATGAAATCAATATTCCATCGGTTTCAGGCGCAATAATCAATAAAGCATCTAGATGCTGAACTAACACTTCTAGATATTCGATATAGTTATCGTCAGAGTTGATAACCCTGTCGTTATTGGATATTTTAGTAGTCTTTAATCGATAGTCTCTCAATACACTGACATTGTGATGAGACCGTACTTCAAAATCTCTCACCACTGCGCTGAGCATCATATCGCCTTCATGAACCAAAGAGGGAGGCAAAGTTTCATCTATCATTCCTCCGCCAGTGATATACTCAAATATTAAAATATCCATACCGGTCTTAAATGCAAATTATTCCTGTTCTTGACCTTTCTAAAGGTTTAGTCGTACATGCTAAAAAGGGAGATCGAAAAAACTATCTGCCAATCACTTCGCATTTATGCTCTTGTTCTAATCCTATCGAGATCATAAATAGTTTATTAAGCCTCAGTGACTTCAAAAGTATCTACATTGCTGATTTAGATGCATTGCAGCAACAAGGGAATAACATCGATATTATTGAGTCAATATGCAAGGCGTTCCCTAGACTTGAGATATGGTTAGATACAGGTCTTTCTATGATCAATGATTACTTAGATAACCTTAAATCTTCTGTGCTACGTTTGATATTATCGACTGAATCAGTCGATTCACTATCGACTTTTACCACACTAATCAACAATAACCCGCAACATCAATTCATATTCTCAATTGATTATATATCAGGGGAAATATTAGGCCCACATGAGCTTTTACAATCACCAGAGCAATGGCCTGCAGATATACTAATTTTAAATCTTGACCATGTCGGATCTAACCAAGGGATAAGCATACCTTCTCAATTAAACCAGTATGATTTATTTCAATCACATAATATTTTTTATGGTGGCGGCATAAGAAACTACAAGGATTTACGCAAGCTAAAAACCTTAGGTGCCACAGGCGCACTCGTCTCATCAGCATTACACAATAAAGCGATTTCTAAAAATGATTTACTATCCCTCAGCCAATAATCTTTAAATGACGGTACGTAGCACTATTTAATAAATTACGCAGCTGTGACGTCCCTAGTTCTCCCGTACTAAAGTAGTTTAACAATGCGCTTTCCCCATGTTTTTGCAGTTCCTGCAGGCTAGGCCCTGTATAGCAGCAGTGTGATTGACTTGTTTCATAAATTTGCAGCTCGGAAAGACCAGGAAGATACTCAATCAACCTTTCCCATATAAAGACACTTAATAACTCGGTACTCGATCGCCAACTTAATTCTGGCGCTACATAATTCAGATTATGATGATCTAAATCATTAACGATTTTTTGCTTAACAATGCGTTTTAAATACCCATAATCCACAACCAAGCCGGTGAGCGCATCAATACGGTCTGTTACTTTGACATTCATCGCATATCGACCACCATGCAGATTCATGCATTTATCAGGATGATCTGTAATAAAATGCGCAGAATCAAAAACTAATTCCTTCACTACGGTCGCATGATCATGCTTTTCAAAAAATCTTTCGCTGGCATTAGGAATTCTTTTTAGCAACGTAGAAATCGCATCTAATAAGCGCGATGTATCATCGAGCGTCTCACATCTCATAAGTTGCCCGTCTTGATGCTCGGATGCCGCTAGATGTTTAAAACGAACTTGATACTTTTGGGCTAGCTCATCCGTGACTCTTTTTGCATCTTCCCTCTTAGGAAAATCGATAAATAAATAGCCGGAATGAATTTCTCCAATATGGGCAATCAATACAGTAATTTGCTGCAAAAATGATTCTGCAGAAGAAGGGACAATTCTTGGTGGTAAATAGGTAGAGGGAACTTTCAAACTATTTTTCGCAATCACTCGATGGCTGGCATTTTCATAAAAATACTCTTGGCGAAACTGGAACCCAAGGATCTGCAAAGAGTGCAGATACCATAGCAATTGTTCAAGTCTACGCACCCCTAAAGAAATGACCGTAAATTCACCCTCTTGCTGCATGGCATTCGCCATGCACAATCCAGCAATCATGTTTTGTAAATGCTGATTCGTTTGTTTGTTTGGTTTTTGGTAGGCAGAAGCATCTTCCACCTGGTTTATCTGATCCGAGTTGAGTAGTAGATCTAAAGGCAAAAGATGTCTTAGCGCATATTCTTGCAGGGTTAAGCCACTACAAGCTATGAGGTGCTCATTGGTGAGCTGCCCACCAACCTCTTTTACACATTCCCGACATTGCATTTTGAAGAGCTAACCTTGAATTCTGATATCTATAGTAATGCGGATTATATATAAATTAAGTACTTGCATAAAAAAATGCCCCGGACCAGCCGAGGCATTTCATACTTCACATTAAGTGCAGCCTAGAAACCCTTGAATGGGTGCTCTGCGCTATCTTTTTGTGCAACAACCGTAGCAGCACTTGGCTCGCCTTTAATTGCGCGCTCAATTGACTCTTTTACTGCTTTGTAGTTATTTTCATAAATAGCTTGATTGTCCTTGGCTTCCCAGTGAATGAAAACACCAACGCATATATAAACGTCATCTGCTTCATCAGCAGGGATGGTGCCATCTTCAACACTATCCGCAACTGCTTTACCCACTGCTGATTGAGCAGGTCCAAACATTTGTACTGCTTGGTCTGCACCTTTGATGGTAACTTTGTTAAACATCATGGTGTTTGGCTTACAAGGAAGATTTGGTGCAACAACAGCTAATAGAGTTGAAAAGCCATCGTTCTGGTTCACCATTCCATTACAAAAAGCAGTTTCAACAGCTGATCCACGCGGTCCGATTAATAAATCGATATGCGCAATTTCCGCCATTGTACCTGAGGGATCGTTATCATTAACGAGCGACTCCCCTGTCATTACTTTGTTAATTAATGCCATTATTATTCTCCTAATTACTGTTCTAGTTTGTCGACAAACTGCAGACTTTTCGCCCGCTTACATCCTCCCTGGATTACCGCACACAAAGAAACCTCTTTGCCACGTTACACAGAAAAACTCAGGCTGGCTGCAAATACGCTAGCTACCGTAAGATCCGCTGTGGTTCCCGGGTTGATTCGGTCACGCTTGAGATGGCCATCTATCTTCAATAATTGCGCTTCGTACCTACCCGGTGAGTCCGATCGGCAGAGCTCCTTCTCAAGCTGGACGATCATATCACTAATTTCGCGTGCTTTTAACATGCCATATTTTCGCTCAACCAAGCTATCTGGAAAACGGGCTAAATAACCCAAAAATAACCCTGTTGTAGCCCAACGTTCATCCTGCCACTGCGCTAATAACTGGATATACCGTGGTACACCATAATGAAAAATATCATGGAAATTGTTTGAATATTGATCAGCGATTCGATCCCATGAAACTGCAATTTTCATTGTATTTAAAAGACTTACAGTTGGTTCCTCAGATAGATCCTGATCTTTATTAGCACCCATTCCTCCGGGCTCTGCAATGCGTATCGCCCGATAAACCTGCTTTGCGTCCTCAATGGTGGACTCCGCTAAAACTTCGGCTAGTGAAGATTCGAGTGTTTGCCCATCCACTTTTTTGTAGGCAGCCTGAACGAGTGGCGCAACCAGCAAAATGATTCCAAGATTGGTATTCGTATCCACAGCTAGGCGGGTCGCTTGAACGGCACGCAAGACTCGCTCCCCTAATTCAAGATCAGGATCAACGATAGGTTTAGCACTAGCTTCTGCACTGCGCAGAAAGTCATCCACCACAAGTTCATCTGTGTCTGAAT
>JAPUHH010000207.1 GCA_027297825.1 Gammaproteobacteria bacterium | reverse complement strand
TTCTCTCGGAGTAGCTTTGCGTTTTTCCCAAAGGCCCAACTTATCCAGGCAATCTTCAGTGGCCTCAATGGCTTCGCGATAACCTAATCCAAAATAACCTGCCTGGCTTCTAATAATTTCGATTATTGGTTCAAAGCTATTAAAGTTAAATTCTTGAGGCACAAGACCTATTTGACTTTTAGCTTCGGAAAAATGTGTGTCAATGTCGTATCCCAATGCGTAAACCTTGCCGGAGGACTTATTTATTAAGGATGTTATGATACCTATCAACGTAGATTTACCGGCACCATTGGGTCCAAGTAGAGCAAAAAAATCGCCCGTTTTTACCTTGAGATCAATATCCTCCAAAGCAACAACCTGATTTTTATAAGTCTTGCTAAGTCCAGATATTGAAAGGGCGTATTCATTCATGTTCAAGATCTATAATTCTATGAAATTTACTTAGTCTAACAATTATGAGGAACTAGATAGTTGACATGGATTTTATGCAAAATTTTTATGAAGAGGAAAAAGTCAATAGCATTCCTA
This sequence comes from Gammaproteobacteria bacterium, assembly GCA_027297825.1. Taxonomy (GTDB): domain Bacteria; phylum Pseudomonadota; class Gammaproteobacteria; order UBA4575; family UBA4575; genus JAPUHH01. Next base: position 4,288 of record JAPUHH010000207.1, on the reverse strand, counting down.
TTCATATCGTATTTCAATCTGATTTCAAAGAGTGGCAAGACAAGCAAGCAGAATCAATTCAAAATTGGATTCAAACAGCTTGTTTCAAACCAAAGCCAAACCAGCACTTGTGTATTCCAAATGCGCAAGGCAACCTAGATAGTGTACTGGTTATAACCGATCGAGAGAATACTATTTGGGCTCTGGGTAATCGCCATGCTTTACTGCCTGAAGGAAATTACCATATCGTCACTTTGAACGATTCAGAGGAAGATTCCTTCCTGCTTGGATGGGGAATGGGTTCATATCAATTTACCAAATATAAAAAAAGTAAAAGTAAGTTATGTAAATTATCAATTACCAATGCAAAAAATAAAAATACCTTAAAAGCATTATTAAATGCGATAAATGTGGTGCGTGATCTAGTCAATACTCCTGCGGCCGATATGATGCCGCAACATATATTGGAGCAAAGTCAATCTATAACGGACGATTTCGAAGTTAAATTGCTTGATTGTGTCGGAGATGAGCTTCTTAAAGAAAATTTTCCAACCATTCACGCGGTTGGGCGAGCGAGTATACATCCACCAAGAATGATTCAGTTGAATTGGGGTAGTTCTAAACATCCTAAAGTTACACTAATAGGTAAGGGCGTGTCTTTTGATAGTGGTGGCCTAGACATTAAATCTGCACAAGGCATGCGCAATATGAAAAAAGACATGGGTGGTGCGGCTCATGCTATCGGTATTGCGACGGCCATCATGCAAATGAATTTGCCGATTCAATTGCAAGTACTGATTCCAGCCGTTGAAAATGCCATTTCAAGTAATGCTTTCCGTCCGGGTGACGTGTTGACATCACGATGTGGGAAAACAATTGAAATAGAAAATACCGATGCCGAAGGACGCTTAATATTATGTGATGCGATTTCTAAAGCTGTAGAAGGCAATCCAGATATAATCATCGATTTTGCAACGCTCACGGGTGCTGCAAGGGTGGCATTAGGCACAGAAGTGCCTGCCTTTTTCACAAATGATGATGCAATCGCGGAAGATCTTATGCATGCTGCAGAAAAGGTGAAGGATCCCATCTGGCAACTACCTCTGCACAAACCCTATCGTTATCTTCTAAACAGTGATATTGCCGATATCTCTAACTGTTCTATTGGGGGGTTTGGGGGGGCAATAACCGCAGCATTATTTTTAAAGGAATTCGTTCCAGACACAACCTGTTGGGTACACTTTGATGTCATGGCATGGAATACACGAAATCGACCGGGTCGCCCCAAAGGTGGCGAGGCTATGGGCTTACGTACAGTTGTAGAATTTATACAAAATCGTTACTCATAATTTAGCCAACAATTGCTATCTCGTACTGAACACAACTCTATTAACATGAATAGTTCTCATCGTTTTTGTGTTGCCCCCATGCTGCATTGCACAGACCGTCATTATCGATATTTGGCGCGTCTGTTAACTAAGCACAGCAAGCTCTACACAGAAATGATCACTACTGGTGCTTTAATCTATGGGGATCGTAAGCGTTTATTGCAACTAGATTCTTGTGAGCATCCAACTGCATTACAGCTTGGCGGTAGCAACCCAACTGAAATGGCGCAATGCGCTAAGTATGCAAATGAATATGGTTATGACGAAATCAATATTAATGTCGGATGTCCGAGTAATCGTGTGCAAGCAGGAAAATTTGGTGCATGCCTAATGCTGGAGCCTATGATTGTGGCAGATTGTATAAATGCTATGCGGGCAGTCACCCAAATAGACATTACTGTAAAAACCAGAATTGGTGTTGATAATCATGATAGCTATGAGTTGCTTAATAATTTTGTAGATAAAATTGCGACGGCAGGGTGCAGCACCATCATCGTGCATGCGCGCAAAGCACATTTGTCTGGCTTAAGTCCTAGGCAGAATAGAACTGTGCCACCACTGCGTTATGAATATGTATATATGCTTAAGCAAGATTTTCCACAATTAACCTTTATTCTTAATGGCGGATTGAAAGATAAAGCTGAAATATTAAAACATCTAAATGAACTTGATGGAGTGATGGTAGGCAGAGAAGCGTATGACAATCCATTTTTCTTATCAGACATTGATGAAATCATATTCAATCGTAATACAAAGAGTCCATCTCGCCATGAAGTGCTAGAGCAATATAAAGAATATATACAGTCACAATTAGAAAAAGATGTGCCTTTAAAAATTCTAGCACAGCATATTTTTGGAATATTTAATGGATTGCCAGGGGCAAAAGCGTGGCGTCGCTACCTTAGTGATCATATATATAGTCAGGATGCAGGCTTAGAAGTTATTATTCAGGCGGCAAAACATATACTCGAAGCAGATAGCGTCGCGCTAGCCAGCTAATGAGGAAAAAGAAGAGCTTAAAATAAGTGCTTAAAATTATCATGCTCAGAAAAATATTCATAATCCGATAATGTATCGATATCACGAACTAGCGGTAGCTCAGTATATTGCCAGTTCAAATCATCAATCCTTGTTTTGGTTGTTTGTAATACCTGTGGTGTACTCCAAGTCATATCTTTAAAGATAGAGGCGTCAATTTTATTTGCACCGATCAAGGCGTAACCGCCATCACATGTAGGGCCAAGCACAAGGTCATTTCCAGAATTCAGTGCTGCAAATGCAGCATTAATGTAACCAGCATCCAGCTCAAGACAATCTGAGCCTATTAACACAAGTTGAGGTTGGTGAGTTAGAACATCGTTAATTGCGTTATACATACGCATCCCTAAGTCGCAGCCGCGTTGCTTATGTAAAGATACTTTGTATTGGTCTTTACAGTTAACAAAGAAAGTATGCTTACTATCAGGATAACAATATAAAGCGACCTCGCAATTTACTGTACAAAGTTTTTGCAATATGTTTTCGAGAATGACCCTATAGATGAAAGCGGCACGTTCTGGGTTTAAATCTGCGGCTAAGCGCGACTTAACCATGCCCGGCTCAGGATATTTGCAAAAACAAATAACCGTTCTAGTTTTCTTCATCAAATTTAATAAAGCTTTACTAGCTTATTTGTTGAAACACCAAGGAAGAATAAAAAGCGCAAACTCCACATTTTAATGATTGTTTTAAATGCACCTTGTGATTCCCATTTGCGACCAGAGGTGATCACTTTTTCAGACAAGCAGACGGGTGGTGCGATCTTCTTTAGTTGTCTGCTTATTTGAATATCTTCCATAATAGAAAAGTTAGGAAATCCACCGCTTGCAAAGTAACTTTCTCTTTTGACAAACATTGCCTGATCGCCCGTCACGATGCCAGTCAAACAACTGCGCTTATTCATAAACCAAGCGATGATTTGATAAATAAACTTTGAATTGGAAAAACAAACTTCAAAACAACCCCAATGTTTATTATTTTGTATGAGGGCTTCGGATATTATAGCTAAAGCATTTTCTGGTAATTCTGTATCAGCATGTAAAAACAAAAGTAATTCATTCGTGCTTTGCAAGGCACCCAAATGTAATTGATATCCGCGTGAAGCTTTCGTTACAAAAGTTTTGCAACCTATTAGCTTAGCAATGTGAACAGAATTGTCCCGACTGCCTCCATCTATCAGAACAATTTCATTTTTCTCAGCAATGTAAGATTTTAAAATATCTTTGTTCTGTTCAAGAAATTTCTCTTCATTGAGTACAGGAATAATGATAGATATTGTTTGCATGTCGAACCAGTAACCGCAATAAGTCGCTAAGCTTAAATCTAAGTCCTAATTGTTAATTGAAAATGTAATCTTTACAAACAACCAAACCAGACCAATTAACTTTATTAATTATTCCCATCGATAGACTAGAGTTATATGTAACCATCGAAACAATCCGATTCAAACGGCAATGACTTTTAAACCCGAAACCCAATCATTTTAAATATTTTACATAATATATATTATGCGTAGTTATATGTGATTCTAGCCTGGTGTATTAGGTTAAATAACCTCCTGTTTTGTATAGTAATTTTCACGACCTTTAAATTCCGTTTCATATTATTTCGTTAGAATATGTCCAAAGCCAATTTTCTTTAACACACTGTTTTTATGAGATTTGCAGTGATTTTGCTAATTTGCAGCTGTTTTAGCATGTAACTACTAAATTTATCCACCGATAAAAATAATCTCCTTTTATTTTATAATAATTTCATTAGAATATGCTTATATTATAAATATCTCACGGGGATAATAGCAATGATGACAGTTTTTAAATCTTTCAAATTTACCTTTTCGGCGTTTCTGGTGGTTTTTGTCGCTAGCGTATCACCAATAGTCT
>JAPUHH010000206.1 GCA_027297825.1 Gammaproteobacteria bacterium | reverse complement strand
GCAATCCATTTAAATCCTCAATAATTGGAACACCCACAGAAAGTGCTGCACTGAATCCGTTTGTCGTGACACGTAGACCTGGAGATAAAAAAGTTAAGAGTCCACCACTATCTTGATTAGTTTCTCCATCATTATCTTCTTTATCTCGCCACTCTCCATTAAGTTCTAAAATGAGATCCCACTGAAAATTCATATGATCATGGTGGTGGTGTTGATGTTCAGTATTGATGCGATAGGAGATGGCGGTATTCACACCAACGAAATCACCCAAGTCTGTGTTTTGTGTCCCTTCATTTACAAGCTGGTATGTGGCGTTACTATCAATGGACCACTTGTTCCAACGTTTTGAATGTGCGAAACCTAGAAAGGGATCCCAAGAACCTGAGCCCGGTTGCAGCTCAGTTTCCAGTTTCTCTTCAGGGGATGCCTCATTAGTTTCACCTGTAGGCACTTTAATTCCAAATATAACGGCAGTACTGGTTTGTTTCGATTCATTTTTCATAAATCGATATTGGCCAAACAGTTTAACATCTCCGACGCCCTCAGAATCCCCTAGCTCTTCAATCTCAGTATCTCTCGCATCATGGGGAGCTTCTTTTATATTCGTGCGTTTTACATAAGGGACTTGTACAGCAAGAGTAAAGTTATCAGTGAGGCCCATTGCGATATTCAACGAATATTGTTTTAGCGTACTAACACTATGAACATCTGAATCCTCATCCGTTTCGGCGTTAGCGATGAGACGGCTATCTGATATAGCATTGTTATCGTTTAACTCAATTTGTAAGCCAATTGACCATTGGCCTTTTGCAAGTGTTTCGGCCGATGTGGTGGTAATTGGCGAGGCATTGCCTGTTGTGAGCCCGACAGAAGGGTGATCGGCGAGCGCCGAGTTACTGTTTAAGAGTATGATTAAAAGGCAAGCTGTTGGTAGTGCTAAGTAAGTGCGGTCCATTGCACATCTCCAAATTTATTATTAATTTATGAAAGAATAATCAGAGAATACTGGTAACAGAAGTGACATATGGTCACATGCGACAATATGTCACACGATAGTTCGTCCGCTATTGGCCGAATGCAGATATTCCTATATTAATAGCTATGCATTGAAGAGCTGCTAGAAAATTATTCTATCTCTAGTCCAACATTTCTCTTGAGCTTCCCATCTGACTTGTTGAAATAAAATAATATACTTATGTAATACTTGGTAAAAATATAAATGAGTATCGAATTGTCTGAACGAGTACAAAAATTTCTGGCGAACCAAGGTGTTGCCTCACGTCGTGAAATCGAACGTTGGATTGTGGCTGGAGAGATTCAGGTGGATGGGGAGTTGTGTGTTCTTGGGCAGCGCATTACTGGTAACGAGAAAATTGTAATTCGTGGTGAGTCGTATCGCTTTACCTCTCAAGTTGAGGTGCGAGTGCTACTTTATCATAAGCCTTGTGGAGAGCTGGTTACACGAGATGATCCTCAGCAAAGACCTAAGATATTTGATCAACTGCCACCCTTAAATTCAGGTCGTTGGTTGTCCGTGGGCCGTCTGGACTTAAATACTTCAGGATTGTTGTTGTTGACCACGGATGGCGAGCTTGCCAATAATTTGATGCACCCAAGAAATCAAATTGAACGAGAGTATAGGGTGCGCGTTCATGGTGAAATAACTGATGAAATATTGTCGCGCTTACAACAAGGCGTGCAGCTTGAGGATGGTTTAGCAAAGCTAAAATTGCTTGAGGTGCAAGAATCAAGAGGTGCTAATAGCTGGTGCCGAATTGTCTTAAAAGAAGGTCGAAATAGAGAGGTGCGCAGGCTTTGGGAATCTCAAGGGTTGCAGGTAAGTCGATTAATCCGCACACGTTACGGAACAATTACTCTGCCAAGAGAGCTGAATGAAGGCAAATACGTTGAGTTGTCGGATAGCAAGGTTGAGCAGTTGTATAAATTAACCTAAGTGACAGAGTTAGTGGGTTAATTTTTGATTAAAGCCATGCGTAAGCTTAGCAAAAGACAAGGTGGAAAATGGGCGGCTAAGGCATATAAAAAACTCTTACAACAACATTGCCATCAGGACTGGTGGCCGGCTGATTCAAGATTTGAAGTGATGGTGGGTGCAATTCTCACGCAGAATACGGCTTGGACAAATGTTGAAAAGGCGATTAACAATTTAAAAGCTTCGAATTATCTTTTTGCGGATGTGATTGCGGATGCAAAGCATGAGTCTATAGCTGAACTGATTAGGCCGTCAGGCTATTTCAATGTTAAGTCAAACCGCCTAAAGAAATTCTGTGAGTGGTATGTGGAAAAGGGAGAATATCCTCGGTTACGTTATTGGTCTACTGCAAAATTACGCCAAGAGTTAATTGGCATCTATGGCGTTGGCCATGAAACTGCTGATGATATTTTACTGTATGCCTTCAATCGGCCCGTGTTCGTGATTGACTCGTATACACGCAGGATTTTTTCGCGTCTTGGAGTGATTGTAGGTACTGAACCCTACGATGAACTACGCGTACTATTTGAATCGCAGTTACCGAATAAACAAAAGTTATTTGGTGAGTATCATGCGTTAGTTGTGCGGCATGGCAAGCATGTGTGCAAACCTAAGCCAAATTGTAAAAATTGTGGTTTAGACTCTATTTGTAAATTTAATGATAAGCATGCTTAACCAGAAAAATCCGGATTCATTTTATAGTTTACGCCCGTGACCCCTTTGCTGTCAGGCCCAATAAAATATAGATAGGGGGCGACTACTTCATCTGGTGAGGGAAAGGATTGGGGGTTTAAGCCCGGATAATTTTTGGTTCTAAGTTTTGTACCTACTGGGGATGGGTCTACGCCATTTACACGTATAGGTTTGTCGCCATCAAGCTCATCTGCAAGGATTTTCATCATGCCCAATTGCGCAGATTTTGCCACACCATAGGCGCCCCAATAGGCTTTAGTGCATTCGTGTGTGGAAAAGACAATAGTAGGATCTTTGGATAATTCAAGAGATGGAATGCAGCTTCGTGTCAGCAAGAATGGTGCATGCTGATTGATTGTGATCGTGCGCAACCAATTATCAAGTTGAAAATTTCTTAACCCCTGCAAGGCCTCGATGTATCCGGCATTTATCACAAGCGAATCGAGAGGCGTTTCTTGGGAGGCGATAAATTCAGCAAGCTTTATGTAATCTATTTCTCCAGCAGTGCTGAGATCTAGCAGGTACGATTGATGTGGTTGCTCGGAAAGCTGCGATAGTTCTCTTAAAAGAGAATTCAGCTTATTCTCATTTTTTGCTAGCAATAAAAGTCGAGCTCCATGCGAAGCGCATGCTATGGATATTGCTTTTCCGATGCCATCGGTTGCGCCTGTGATGGTAACGTATTTGTCTTTTAGAAGATCTTTGGTTGTCAGATATTCGTTTAAGTTTTGAAGATTATTCTGCGTTGGAGGCATCAAGTAAGCATTTATTAAAAAATTATTCTAGATAGCCTAGTAAGGTCATTAAGCTAGAGTGTAAGAGTTTAATGTGCTGCGTATAAAAAATATAGTATATTTATTTTGTTGAAAATATTCCCCTTCTAAATAAATAGCCTAGTACTTGGTTTGTGCATTCTTCTAAAGAATTGGATCCTGTGTCTACGACTAAGTCTGCATTTTCTGGTTCTTCGTATGGCGATGAAATACCCGTAAAGTCGGGAATCAAGCCGGCCCTGGCTTTTTTGTAAAGCCCTTTTACATCTCTTTCCTCACAAATGCTTAATGAGCATTTACAGTAAATCTCAATAAAGTCCTCATTCCCAATCAGTGCTCTTGCATTTTGACGATCTTTCTGCACCGGGGAAATGAAAGCAGTAAAAGCTATGATGCCCGCATCAGCGGTAAGTTTGCACATTTCTGATATTCTGCGAAGATTTTCTTTTCTATCATCTAAAGAAAAGCCAAGGTCTCCACATAAACCGTGTCTAACATTATCACCATCAAAAACATAGGTCAGGCAATCTCTAATATGAAGCTCTTCCTCAACTGAGTGTGCCAAGGTAGATTTTCCGGCACCAGATAATCCACTGAACCATAGGACAGCTCCATGATGACCTAATAGTTTTTCACGCCTTGGTCGATTTACTGTGGCTGAGTGATAAACGACATTGGAGCTAATTTTTTTTGCAATGTTTGTCATGTTGATGCTTTGTATAATTTAGTATGAGATCGGCGTGACAAATTATGTGTCAGCTTTATGTATAAATCTGTTAAGTTGGTTAGGTTTATTTGATTTAATTTCTCTAAAAGTCATTATTCTCATTGGTAGTAACGCTATGATTGATAACAGATTTTGGCATATTTTCTACCATTTTTAACACTGGTATCGGTTTTTTTCTCTCTATTCCTAGCTCGGTAAATTTCCTTGCCCCGGGTAGGACTTGCCGATCCAAGGAGCCGATTGCTTTATTAAATTGCTCTACACTGGAATTTAAGTGTTTGCCTAAATTTTGTAAATGTTCAGCAAATGTTGCTAAGCGATGGTACAGATCTTCACCAAGCTCACGTATTTTTTCGGCATTTTTTGCTACAGACATTTGGCGCCATCCAAATGCGACGGCTCGAAGTAATGCAATGATGCTTGTTGGAGTAGCTAGAATAACTTTATTTTTTAACGCATCTTCTAAAAGCTGTGGATCCTGTTCTAATGCGGCAGAAAGAAATTGTTCGCCAGGAATAAATAACACCACAAAGTCGGGTGAATTTTTGAATTGATTCCAGTAAGCCTTACTTGCCAGTTCTCGCATGCGTTCGCGAACATTGCGCGCATGTTTTATTAAGGCTGTGGTGCGAATTTTTTCATCATTGGTTTGTGTGGCGTTAAGGTAGGCATCTAATGGTGTTTTGGCATCTATAATCAATTCGCGTTGATCTGGCATGCGCACGATCATGTCAGGTCGCAACCGACTATCGCTATGGTCGCTCTGTTGTTGTTCGTAAAAGTCGCAATGATTGACCATGCCTGCAAGTTCAGCAATTCTTTTTAGAGTTAACTCACCCCATTGTCCGCGCACTTCGGGGCGGCGTAATGCTTGTACAAGGTTTTGGGTTTCTAATCGTAGATTGGTTTGAGATTCGTTGATAGATTTTAGATGCTGCGAGAGTGAGCCAAATGATTCTTTGCGTTCTTTCTCTATCGTGCGTATCTGTGACTCAGTTTGCTTTAAAGTTTCATTGATGGGTTTTAAAAGGGTTTCAATGGCTTTTTCTTTTTTATCAAGATTGGCTTCTGCCTGGATTTGATATTGTGAGAGTTTTTCTTTGGCTAGTAAAAGAAAGTGCTCATTATTTAATTTTAAGGCTTGTTGGGATAACGCTGAAAATGATTGTTCTAACTGCTGGCGGGATTCTTTAATGGTTTCAATTTTTTCTAAATAGCGCTCTTTTTCATGCTCAAGCTGCATAGATAGCTTTTGTTTATGGGTCTCGAGTTGCTCACATTCTTTGCGTGCTCGATTACGCATGATAAGCGCTCCTAATGCAGCACTTAACAAGCATAGACTTACACAGAGCAAAATAAATTGCCAAGCGGTGTGTAAATCAATATTGATCATTGCTACATTTTTGATCAGTTATGAGTAAAAAGCCAATCCTTCAGATCAAGGGCATTTTTAAAAACAACGTCTGCTTCCCAGTTGTACGGGTCTTGGTTGTCTTGGATATAACCATAGGCGGCGACCGCAGTTTTCATATTTGCGGCTTTACCAGCCTGCACATCGCGTGGGTCATCACCCATATAGACGCAATCCGCTACATCAACGCCTAAAATATTTGCGGCATGAATTAATTGGTCGGGGCTGGGTTTTCTTTTAGAAAGGGCATCGCCGCTGACTGTGCAGATGGCTCGATAGGCGATATCAAGTTCTTGAATTAAAGGTTCAGCGAGTCTGCCGGGCTTATTAGTGACGATTCCCCATGGAATTTTAGTTTGGTCTAAAAAATCTAGCAATTCAGCTACACCGGGGAATAATTTGGTTTTATTGCAAAGCATACTGGCATAGATCTGTAAGAATTCATCACGTAGCTGCAAACTATGTTTTTCTTCGAGAGGTCCTCCGAAGCCTAGTTCTATCATCGCGATACTGCCTCGTGAGGTGTTTTTACGTACTAACTCATATTTGAGTGTATTTTTATTATGTCGAATCAATAATTCATTCAGCGCGTCAGTCATGTCTGGCGAGGTATCTGCCAATGTGCCGTCTAAATCAAATAGTACGGCGTGAACTTTAGGTGAGCTGCTCATGAAAGCTAATGGTTAACGCAATTATTTTTTAGCGTGGATGAGATAATTTACGCTGATGTCTGCGGATAGATTATAAGATTTATTTAAAGGATTGTAATTCATACCCACAATTTCATTTGTATACATAGAGAAACGACGAATCCAGTGGTCGAGTTCAGAAGGGCGAATTAATTTTTCAAATTCGTGCGTGCCCTTGGGTAGGAGGTTTAAGATATATTCTGCACCAACAATTGCAAATAAAAATGATTTTGGATTGCGGTTGATCGTCGAAAAAAACACATGACCGTCTGGTTTGACCAACTCCGAACAGGCTTCAACAATTGCTGCTGGATCAGGGACGTGTTCAAGCATTTCCATGCAAGTAACAACATCAAAGGAGGCTGGCTGTTGGTCCGCTAAGTCTTCTGCTGAGATGGCTTGATAGTCCACGTCGAGATTTTGTTCTTTTGCATGTAGTTTTGCTACGGTAAGAGGTGCATCACCTAAGTCGATGCCCATCACCTCAGCGCCTTGATGGACCATCGATTCTGCTAAGACGCCACCACCGCAGCCTATATCGAGGACTTTTTTACCTTTAAGTCCTGCATGCTCATCGATAAAATTTAAGCGTAGAGGGTTGATGTCGTGCAGTGACTTGAATTCACTTTCTGTATCCCACCATCGATAAGCCAGTGCTTCAAACTTTGCTAATTCGTTTTTGTCAAAATTTGTATTGGTGTTTGGCATAGTTTATCTGTTTTTAGTGAGTTTACATTTAAATCAAAATTTCATTACAACGGATATTTTACACGGTGTACGTATTATTTAGTTAACCGCTGTAGAGTTTATGATCTTGTTATTCCACTCTCGCGTTTGGCTTAAAATCTCATCTTTGTCTAGGGTTTTTAATTGTCCGTTATGTAATAGCTGTTTGCCGGCAACCCAGACGTCGGATACCTGGTGGCGCTGTGTGGCATAGACTAAATGCCCAACCGGATCGTATATAGGTTGAGCTTCTAGCGAATCAATATCAATGATTGTTATATCTGCTGACTTACCTTTTTCTAAAGAACCTGTTTCCTTATCAATACCTAATGCAACTGCAGCATTGATTGTAGCGCAACGCAGCGCTTGGTAGGCAGGCAGTGCGGTTGCATTTTGGGCGATCCCTTTTGCTAATAGTGCTGCAGTATGAATTTCACTAAACATATCTAGGTCATCATTGCTGGCACAACTATCTGTTCCCAGCGCCACGTTTATATTTTTATCTATGAGTTGTTGCACTGGGCAAAATCCACTGGCTAATTTCAGGTTAGACTCAGGGCAATGCACGACGTTCGCTTTAGTTTCAGCTAATAAATAAATTTCATCTTCTTGAAGTTGCGTCATGTGTACGGCAATTAAAGCGCTATTCACTAAATCCAGTTTATGTAGGCGTTGCAAAGGGCGCATTTGATATTGTTCTAGGCTTTTTGCAATTTCATCCTCTGTTTCATGTAGGTGGATATGAACAGGTAGTTCGAGCTCATTTGCTAGCATTGCGACACGCTCTAATGGAGCGTTGGAAATGGTGTATGGCGCATGTGGTGCAAAAGTGCATTTTACTAAGGGGTGTAATTTGTATTGATCATGAATTGCCAAACCCTTGGCGATGTATTGATTGGGGTCTTGCGCATACGGTGTCGGGAAGTCGAGCAGAATCATGCCGATATGTGCACGTATACCAGCTTCAGCAGCAACTCTTGCTGTCGTTTCGGCAAAAAAGTACATGTCATTAAAGAACTTAATACCTCCGCGAAGCATTTCTGCAATGGCTAATTGTGTGCCTGCTTTTACAAAATCATCGTTGGCCCATTTTTTTTCTGCAGGCCAAACATGATTTTGCAGCCACTCCATGAGAGGCAGATCATTGGCTAAACCACGAAACAAACTCATCGCCGCATGCGTGTGCGTATTGATAAGCCCAGGTATGATAATGTGATGTCCGTAGTTGTAGCTTGAGTCACATGAATAGTTTTTTTGTGCATCTGCACTTGGCAAGATATCCAGAATGCGGCCGTCTTGAATGGCGATGCTGAAATCTACTAAGGTTTGCTCCTGTTTGTCCATAGGAATGATATTTTTCCCGTGAATAAGGGTTTGGACATTTTTCATTTGGTGTTCTGCAAACAGATAGAGGGTGAAATATTTTTTAGCCGTGACGAGATTGTGCTATGACTGCATTGATTGAAGCAAATATAGATTACAAACGGAGATACAATACAGCGTTCATGGATGTTTCGGTACTTTAATTTCCTCCACGTTTTATAATTTTATGAGTTCATTAGCTGACCAAGCCATTGCTTGGCAAAACAATCATCTGGTGTTGCTGGATCAACGCAAGCTTCCGAATCAGGTTCAATTCATTGAGTGTGCGGTGGTGCAAGAGGTGGTCACAGCTATTACCGACATGGTTGTGCGTGGCGCTCCTGCCATAGGGGTTACTGCAGCATATGGTGTGGTGCTTGCAGCGCGAGAGGCATACAAGCAATCACCAGATGCTTGGAAAGAAAGAATAGAAGGTGATCTTTTGGCCCTCTATCAAGCTCGCCCAACGGCAGTAAATTTAAAATGGGCAATTGCATGCATGCGTGATGTTATCGCAACTATTCAAACAGAGGATCCTGAAGCTGTTTTATTGCAAGCCGCGCAAAAAATTCATCATGAAGATGTGCAGTCAAATAAAGCGCTCGGCCAATACGGGGCTGAGTTGATTCAAAGTAATTCCAATGTGCTGACGCATTGCAACGCGGGCGCCCTAGCCACGGGTGGATATGGCACAGCATTGGGAGTAATTCGTAGCGCTTATGCTCAAAACAAACTGAACAAGATTTATGCTGATGAAACTCGCCCTTGGTTTCAAGGCACTAGACTCACGGCATGGGAATTGTTGCAAGACAACATACCGGTAACGTTAATCTGTGATAGTGCAGCGGCAACCGTAATGCGCCAAAAGAATTTAACCTGGGTAATCGTCGGTGCAGATCGCATCGCGAGCAATGGTGATGTGGCGAACAAAATTGGCACCTACTCATTAGCGGTGATGGCCAAACAGCATGGGGTTAAGTTTATGGTAGCCGCACCTACTAGCACGATCGATATGGAAATTATTAATGGAGACGAGATTGAGATTGAAGAGCGCGCACATAGCGAAATAACGCACTATAAAGAGCACGCTTTTGGGCCTGATAAGGCGCAGGTTTGGAATCCAGTGTTTGACATTACCCCGGCGGAATTTGTGACTGCAATTGTCACGGAGAAGGGGGTCGTTGAAGCTCCAAATCGGGGTAGAATGACTGCCTTGATGAAAGCGTAGTAGTTCAGCCGTTTTCCCTTGGCCTAAGGAAAAATCAGCATTATAAAATTATAGAATTAACCTCTAAGGCATTCAACTCGATTTTAAATGCTTTTTTTATCAACCCACTGTTAGGGACTTGTGTTATACTTTTACGCTTTAGAACGAACCTCTAAACCTTCTTAGATATAACGTAAATGGCTGCAATCGCCAAAGAAATTCTTACTGTAAATCTCGAAGACGAGATGCGGCAATCCTATCTGGATTACGCAATGAGCGTAATTGTGGGTCGTGCGTTACCCGATGTTCGAGATGGTTTAAAACCAGTGCATCGACGCGCTTTGTACGCGATGAGTGTGCTGGGCAATGATTGGAATAAGCCCTACAAAAAATCTGCGCGTGTGGTGGGTGATGTAATTGGTAAATACCATCCACATGGCGAATCTGCAGTGTATGACACTATTGTGCGTATGGCGCAGCCATTTTCTATGCGCTATATGTTGGTGGATGGGCAAGGAAACTTCGGCTCGGTAGACGGAGATGCTCCAGCAGCGATGCGTTACACCGAAGTGCGCATGTCAAAAATTGCGCATGAGATTCTTGCAGATCTTGAAAAAGAAACGGTCGATTTTGTTTCTAATTACGATAACTCTGAATCTGAACCTACAGTATTCCCTACACGTATACCGAATCTATTAATTAATGGCTCTTCTGGCATTGCGGTGGGTATGGCCACCAATATCCCGCCGCATAATTTAACCGAAGTCATTAACGCAAGCATAGTCTTGATTAACAACTCCGAAGCAGACATTCAAGAGTTGATGCAGCATATACCGGGCCCTGATTTTCCTACTGCAGCAATCATCAATGGTCGAGGTGGAATTATTGAAGCTTATCGAACCGGTCGTGGGCGTGTGCATATGCGCGCGCGAACGCACATCGAGCAAGATGAGAAAAGTGGGCGTGAACGTATTGTGGTAACGGAATTGCCCTATCAGGTTAATAAGGCCAATTTGATCATCAAGATTGCAGACTTAGTAAAAGAAAAGCGGCTGGAAGGCATTGCGGGCGACGGCTTGCGTGATGAATCAGATAAAGATGGCATGCGTATTGTTGTTGAGTTGCGGCGGGGCGAAGTAAGTGAGGTTATTTTAAATAATCTTTATAAGTACACTGCAATGCAGAGTGTGTTTGGCATGAATATGGTGGCCTTAGTAGATGGTCAGCCACGACTGCTAAATTTAAAACAGATTCTACAGGCCTTTATTCGGCACCGTCGTGATGTGGTAACACGGCGTACCTTATTCGAATTACGCAAAGCGCGTGAGCGCGCACATATTTTGGAAGGTCAAGCGGTTGCATTAAAGAATATTGATGAAATTATTGCGTTAATTAAAAAATCTGAGAGCCCTGCAGTTGCAAAAGAGAAATTAATTGCAAAATCCTGGAAGCCAGGGGTGGTAACCGAGATGTTAAGTCGTGCGGGTGCGGATGCTTCGCGCCCCGAAGATTTAGATGCTGGATATGGAATGCATGCTGGTGAATATAGTCTTTCACCCGTGCAAGCACAGGCGATTCTGGATTTGCGCCTGCACCGTCTTACTGGTTTAGAGCAAGACAAAATTGTCAATGATTACGGTGAGTTGCTCGAAAAAATAATCGACTTGCTGGATATTTTGCAAGATCCAGAGCGACTCCTAGGAGTTATTCGTGGAGAGCTAGAATTTATACGTGAGCAGTATGGGGACGAGCGACGCACTGAAATTTCAGAAGCCCAAATAGATCTCACCATGGAAGATCTAATTCCAGAAGAGGATGTGGTCGTCACCTTGTCGCATGCGGGTTATGCAAAATCACAGCCATTGGATACTTACCGTGCGCAGCGTCGTGGAGGTCGAGGAAAAGCAGCGACTTCAGTAAAGGCGGAAGATTTTGTCGATCAATTATTTGTAGCAAACACGCATGACACCATTCTGTGTTTTTCTAGTCTTGGCAAGGTCTACTGGCTCAAGGTCTATGTGCTACCCCAGGCGGGCCGCACGGCACGGGGCAAGCCTATTATCAACCTGTTGCCACTGCAAGAAGGCGAGCGCATTAATGCAGTTCTGCCGGTAAAAGAATATCGAGAAGATGCCTATATTGTGATGGTTGCAAGTAGTGGTACGGTTAAGAAAACTCGCCTTACTGAATTTTCCCGGCCACGTGCAAGCGGCATCATTGCCGTGGATCTGCGTGATGATGATTATCTGATTGATGTTGCGGTAACTGATCATGGTACCGACACCGATATATTAATGGTCAGCGATGCGGGTAAAGCGATACGCTTTAATCAGGATGATGTGCGTGCGATGGGCCGAAATGCAACTGGCGTGCGTGGAATTAAACTTGCAGCTAGTCAAAAAGTGATTGCTTTAATCACTGTTACTGCTGGAATGAATGCAACCGATATATTAGTAGCAACTGAAAATGGCTACGGTAAGCGCACAAAGATTGAAGACTATCCAGTACAAAATCGTGGTGGCCAAGGCGTGATTGCAATTCAAACCGCGGGGCGTAATGGTAGTGTGGTGGGTGCAGTAGCGGTAACAGAAGATGATGAGATCATGCTGATTACTGACAGTGGCACTCTAGTTCGAACGCCTGTAAAAGATGTATCGCAAATGGGTCGTAACACACAAGGTGTAAGGCTAATACGCCTGTCTGAGGATGAGCGACTGGTTGAAGTGGAAAGGATTGAAAATCTTGGAAACTCCTCTGAGGACGAAGACGAGGACAAAGACGAAGGCAAAGACGAAGGCAAAGACGAAGGCAAATAGCTTTTCACGCTATTATCTAATTCCCCTGCTTAGTTTTTTATTGTCCAGATTGGTCTGCGCATAATAGTTATCTAAATAGTTTTTAATTTCATGCAAGAAGTATTTAACTTTAGCGCGGGCCCAGCTGCCTTACCGAAACCAATATTAGAAAATATTCAACAAGAATTTCTTAATTATAATAATACTGGCCTTTCAATTGTTGAGCTTAGCCATCGCAGTAAAGGATTTTTTGCTATCCGAAATAGTGCAGAATCTCTGTTGCGAGAATTAATAGGGATTTCAGATGACTATGCCGTGTTGTTTATGCACGGAGGTGCAAGCAGTCAATTCTCTATGTTGCCGCTAAATTTTCTTAGCAAAGGACAAAGCGCTGATTATGTGTGTACCGGGCATTGGTCCACTAAGGCATATGCTGAAGCAAAAAAATTCGCGGATATAAATGCAATCAATGCATTAGAAAATGGTGATTCGTATTCAATCCGTCCAACGGTGGCGTGGGAGCTGAGTTCTAACGCTTCTTATGTGCACTATTGTGATAATGAAACCATCAATGGCGTCGCATTTGCTGAACTTCCCGATGTAAAAAGTAAGCCACTGGCCTGTGATATGACTTCTTCAATTCTTATGCGCCAAATTGATGTGAGTCGATATGGACTTATATATGCTGGTACCCAAAAAAACTTGGGTATAGCGGGACTCTGCATCGTAATTGTCAAAAAAGAACTATTAAATAAAGTTAATAAAAGCATACCTCGATTGTATGATTACAAGCGCTGTGCTGAGGAAAGCTCGCTGGTCAATACACCGCCAACTTTTGCAATATATGTTTTGAGGTTGTTGCTAGATTGGGTCAAAAGTGAGGGAGGTGTTGATCAAATGTATCGGCGAAGCAAAGAGAATTCTGAATGGGTATACCAAGTGCTCGATAACAGTCAGTTGTATAACAATAAAGTAGTTAAAGAATTTCGTTCAAATATTAATATTTCATTTGATATACAAGATAAAGATTTACAGAATAAATTTTTAGATCAAGCGGAGTCGCATAAATTACTGGGTTTACGAGGGCACAATAGCGTAGGCGGTGTTCGTATAAGTCTCTACAACGCAATGCCGCAAGCAGGTGTACAGCGGTTAGTGGAATTTATGCAAGATTTTGAAATATGTAATGTGGTCTAAAAACGGTTGCCAAATAAATTAGATATAAAGCACTGATCGTCTTTCTTGATTGCTGCGGCGATCTGCAAACACAGTTGTTCCATCTGTGCAGCTAAAAGGAAAAGTGTAATTATCACGCTTGCGGCGATCTGTCCGCCTTCTGTCTATTGAAAGTGCTTCCTCAATAACTTTGTGGCCTAAAAAATTTATTCCGCTGTAAGTAGCCAATAGGGTGCAGGCAAACAGCATAGTAATACCAATAATTAAAACGATTAATCCCACTGATAAGATGATGTTTACAAGTTGCATAAATTTGCTCCTTGTTAGTTTTGATGGGTGGGTTTGATCAAGCTAACTGTCTTTCAAATTAGTTACTTACCATAAAAAAAGTCATGAATAACACACACAGTAAAGGCGCGGAAATGATACATAACTCACTGATTATAGGCAATAGATTTATTTTTGTTTGAATAATTTTCTAAAAATAAGTGCCCGAAGCAGGTCGCTACAAATCAAAATATTGACGATACCAATCAACAAAGTTTTTTATCCCTACTTCTACAGTTGTGTTTGGCTTGTAGCCAACATCGGCAACCAGGCTTTCTACATCAGCAAAAGTGTCCGGTACTTCACCTGCTTGAAGGGGTAATAAGTTTTGCTGCGCTTTTTTACCAAGGCAATTTTCGAGGACCTGAATGTAGTGTTTGAGCTCGATTGGTTTGTTATTACCAATATTATAAAGTCGATATGGCGCGAAGCTTGTTGCACTATCTGGGTTATCACCAGACCAATCTGGGTTGGGTTTGGGTTGAGTATCTAAAGTACGGATTACACCTTCCACAATATCATCTATGTAAGTGAAATCCCGGCGATGATTGCCATAGTTGAAAACTTCAATTGGTTTGTCGGCTAGTATATTTTTAGTGAACATAAATAAGGCCATATCGGGTCGGCCCCATGGTCCATACACAGTAAAAAATCGTAATCCGGTGGTGGGCAGGTGGTATAGATTGCTATAGGTATGCGCCATCAATTCATTAGCTTTTTTTGTTGCGGCATATAAGCTCAACGGATGGTCAACATTGTCATGTACGGAGAAAGGCGTCTTTGTGTTTGCGCCGTATACAGAACTGCTGGATGCATAGACTAAATGCTTGACCTCATTATGTCGGCAAGCTTCTAATATATTTATAAAACCAACAAGATTAGTTTCTACATAGGAAAACGGGTTTTCAATTGAATATCGAACGCCTGCTTGGGCGGCAAGATTGATAATGCGTTCGGGTTTAAATTTTGAAATCGCAGCAAAAACCGCGTCTTTATCTTCTAGATTTATACGCGCTTCTGTGAAGGTATCGTACGCCTTTACTCTATCAAGTCGACTGTGTTTGAGAGTGACATCGTAGTAATCATTCAAATTATCGATTCCCAAAACCTCATCACCACGTTTCAACAAATAAAGTGTAACCGCGGAACCAATGAATCCGGCAGAGCCCGTAACAACAATTTTCATAATTATGTATTTTAGGTTTGAGTATTATTTAAAAGGTTTGGACGATCAGAGCCGTCCATCGGCCTGTTCTTTTGTCAGCACATTTTTCACATCGAAAAGCACATGATTCTGTTTGCCAAATGAGTGTATTTTGTCGGCACCTAACTCTTTAAATTGGTTGTGATTGACGGCAAGGATAATCGCATCATAGTGGGTGGATGGGAGTTCACTTAAGAAAGGAATAGTATATTGATGCTCTGCTTCTTTTGTATCTATCCAAGGGTCATAGATTTCTACTTGCGCATGATAACTATCGAATTCACGCACAATATCAATTACACGAGTATTGCGAAAATCAGGGCAATTTTCTTTAAAGGTAAATCCCAAAATAAGGATTTTTGAATCTACAGTATGAATTTTTTTCCGCGTCATTAATTTAATTACGCTTTCCGCCACGTAAGGTCCCATGCCGTCATTAATGCGGCGCCCGGATAAAATGACTTCCGGGTTGTAACCAATTTCTTGAGCTTTATGTGTTAGATAGTAAGGATCAACTCCAATGCAGTGCCCGCCAACCAGGCCAGGGCGAAATTGTAGAAAGTTCCACTTGGTGCCGGCTGCCTCTAATACTTCTAAAGTATCGATTTCCAAACGATTGAAGATAAGAGACAACTCATTAATTAATGCTATATTTACATCACGTTGGGTATTCTCGATCACTTTGGCTGCTTCTGCAACTTTGATGCTGGATGCTTTGTGTGTGCCTGCTGTGATGATCTTACGATACAGCTGATCAACAAATTCAGCTGCTTCGGGTGTTGATCCGGATGTGACTTTTATGATGGAGGGGAGTCGATGTTCTTTGTCTCCCGGATTGATGCGCTCAGGGCTGTAACCAACAAAATAGTCTTGGTTAAACTTTAGATTCGACTCTGCTTCTAAGATGGGCACACAAATATCTTCAGTAACACCGGGATAGACTGTCGATTCATAGATCACGACATCACCTTGACCAAGTGCCTTGCCAACAATTTCTGTTGCACTTTTAATGGTGCTGAGATCAGGTACTTTATGGTCATCGATAGGAGTTGGAACGGTAACGATAAAAACGTTGCTGCTCATTAAGTCAGATATTTCCGATGAAAAACTAAGATTTTTGGCTTGTTGCAACTCATCGGAACTTACTTCTAGGGTTCGATCTGAGGCTTGTTTAAGCTCTTCTAACCTTTGAGTGTTGATGTCGTAGCCAATGGTGGGAATTATCTTCCCAAACTCCACGGCCAGGGGTAAACCGACATAGCCTAAGCCGATTACACTTATTTGTATGTTTTTTAGGTCCACTTTTGAATTAAATATATTCCTGCTGAAGAGTAAAGTTACGCGCAAGTTTCTGTGGAAATACTGTAATACATTTTATAGGGGAATTTATTTTAATTAAGATTAAAACGGGATTAAATTAGATGAAATGTA